>CAZJTO010000467.1:0-1983 GCA_964548935.1 uncultured Saprospiraceae bacterium | reverse complement strand
GTGTATACTTTGATAGCGATCTCGAAGAAGAGGAAGCCATCAAGCTATACAAGCAGTATTACGCCGACTCGCCATTCGTACATGTGAGCACTACTCCAATCAGTGTTAAAGACGTTGTCAATACGAACAATGGATATTTATATATAGCGAAGCACGGTCACAAGTTGAGGATAGAAAGCGCCATAGACAATCTTCAGAAAGGAGCCGCTGGGCAGGCCATCCAAAATCTAAACTTGGTCATGGGTTATCCAGAGGATACAGGTCTTAAGCTGAAGCCAAGCTCTTTTTAAAAATAGAATAATCAGTATCACTATGAATATATATGACGTCTATAGCTTTTATCCAGTAGCCCCCGTCCGAGGACAGGGAGCCTATGTCTACGATGAGCAAGACAATAAGTATCTGGACTTCTATGGTGGACATGCGGTGATCAGTATCGGACATAGCCATCCTCATTACGTTAAGACGCTGTCGGAGCAACTCCAGAAGATAGGATTCTACTCTAACTCTGTAGAAAACCCACTTCAACTGGAGCTTGCGCAGAAGCTGGAGCAAACAACAGGGATATCGGGGTACGATATATTTTATATCAACAGTGGAGCCGAGGCAAATGATAACGCCCTCAAGCTCGCATCATTCCACAATGGCAGAACTAAGATCATTGCATTAGAGAATAGCTTTCACGGGCGGACCTCTGCAGCAATAAATGTCACTCATACAGGGATCAAGCATCAGGCACCGATCAATCATGGTGTCGAGGCGGCATATATCCATTTTCAAGATACGGAAGCCATAATCGCAGAGATAAACAAGGGAGATGCAGCAGCAATCATCATCGAGGCCATCCAAGGCGTCGGTGGACTGGATGACATCAGCGCAGAGTCATTGGTAGCCATCCGAGCGGCCTGTGATGAGACCAATACGATTATGATCCTCGATGAAGTACAATCAGGCTATGGCCGATCAGGCAATTTCTTTGCTTATCAGATCGCAGATATCCAGCCAGATATCATTACTACAGCCAAGGGTATGGGTAATGGATTTCCTATTGGATCTGTACTGATCAATAGTGATAAGATTCCTGCCGCCAAAGGTCGCTTAGGCACCACTTATGGTGGTAACTATCTCGCATGTGCAGCAGGTATCGCTGTATTGGATGTCATCAAGAATGAAAAGCTAATTGACAATGCCAAACGCATGGGCCCGAAACTGGAGGCTATATTGAAGAGAACACCTGGCGTGAGAGCTATAAAAGGTCGAGGTCTTATGATCGGTGCAGAGTTTGACTTTGCAGTGGCGGGCATGCGTAAGTCTATGGTAGTCGATCACTTCCTGTTCACAGGTAACTCTGCTAATCCAAACTTACTAAGGATATTGCCCCCTCTGAATATCAACGAGGCGCATCTGGAAGAGTTTGAACAAAAGCTACAGGCAGGCGTAGCACATCATCTAAGTCATACAGCATCATGAAACACTTCTACTCAGCAGCAAGCCCGACTAATTTAAATAAACTGATCGAGACAGCACTCGAACTCAAAAAAGACCCTACCCAATATCTCAAGATGGCAGAGGGTAAATTGATGGTGCTCTTATTCTTCAATCCAAGTCTGAGGACTAAACTGAGTACTCAAAAAGCAGCGATGAATCTGGGCATGCAAGTCATCAGTATGGATATGAAAGATAGCTGGGCATGGGAGTTTGAGGATGGAGTGACAATGCGTTTTGACAAAGCAGAACATGTCAAAGAAGCAGCTAATGTAATCTGCCGCTATGCTGATATCATTGCCATAAGATCGTTCCCAAGTCTTACTGATCAGAAGGCCGACTATCAGGATCAAGTGATCAATAATTTCATGAAGTACAGCACGAAGCCTGTGGTTAATCTAGAATCAGCAATACGCCATCCACTTCAATCCTTCGCTGACCTGCTCACCATAAAAGAACAGGTCCAGAAAGACGATCCAAAAATTGTATTGACATGGG
>CAZJTO010000466.1:0-1989 GCA_964548935.1 uncultured Saprospiraceae bacterium | reverse complement strand
TTAGCGCTTCGATCGGTCATTTCACTGTCGTGAAAGGTTCCTTCGGAATCTCCGACCTCACCTAGACGAACGGGCCATTCATAATGGAGCGCAAAAATGAAATAACTTTTGCAATAATCAAAGTCAAGACATGAATAAATTAATAGTAATACGTATCAATAATTATGGCTCTTTATCTCTCGTTGTGTCAAACACCTAATTACAATCAACTGAAGTATACCATCACGAATAGTACGATGAGAATTACAAAGGCTGAGGCGATAAGATCAACAATAGAGAAGCTCTTTCTATTTTCTCGTGCCTGTTCGATCGACGTAGTCTGTAATGTCAACCCATCAAGTTGTGCTAATGCTGGCCTTGGAGTCGCCATTGAAACGACAATGGCTATCGCCACACTGGCCAAAAAGAAGAAAGAAGAGAACTTCAAGAAATTCATATCGGCGAAATGAAACAAGAATCTGTTAGGGTCCAAAGAACCCTTACCAACCTCCAATCCTAATCTGAGCGCTGCAATTGCTAAACCGGCGAACAACGTCGCTTGTGCCCCTTGATAATTGATACGACTGGAGAATATCCCCAATAGGAATACTGCTGTAATCGGTGGTGCGATATAGGCTTGCACATTTTGGAGATAACCATAAAGCGCGCCATCCGCAAGCTGCTCAATAATAGGCACCCAAGCAATACCCAATAACACAACAACTAGTGTCGCCAACCGTCCTACATGGACCATGCGCTCTTCTGATGCAGATGGATTGAGCTTTTTGTAGATATCTATAGTAAACAAAGTTGAGCAACTGTTGAAAACAGATGCCAGTGATGACATCAATGCAGCCATAAGTCCGGCTGCCACTAATCCTCTTAGTCCTGCAGGCAGTATGTGGACCATCAACATTGGAAAAGCCTCATCTGGAGTCTCCCACATCAATTCACCTCTCATCTTTAGGACTAAAGCTATGACACCGGGGATTAGGAACAAAAACACCGGCATTAACTTTAAGAAGGCCCCAAATATGGCTCCCCGTCTACCCTCTTTGATATTCTTGGCGGTTAAGACCCGCTGCACGATGACCTGATCAGTACACCAATACCATATTCCGACTATCGACGAAGACAGCACCAGCCAGTGCCATGGATATTCAGGATCATCCATAGACCGCCACATATTCATGTATTCTGGACCGACAGTATCAACTACACTATTCCACCCGCCTGCAGCACTTAACCCCATAAAGGTCAAGGTAGCCGCCCCAATTACTAAGACCAGAGCCTGCAGTGTCTCGGTATAGACGACCGCTCGCATTCCACCCAATATGGTATATACGCCTGTCAAAATAACGGTCAGCAATGCGCCTGTCATGAATGATATACCTAACAGTGTTGAGATAACAATACCTCCGGCATAGAGCGTTACAGATACTTTAGTCAGCACATAAGCAGCCAAACTAAATAGCGATAGAAACCATCTGGTGTTTGGACCAAATCGCTTCTCGAGAAATTCTGGCATCGTGAAGACACCACTACGAAAATAAAATGGAAGAAATAGCCAGCCCAATAGTATGACGACCCAAGCATGGAGCTCATAGATCAACAGCGGAAACTTATCGCCCGCTCCAGAACCAGCTAAGCCCACGACATGCTCTGATCCAATATTAGACGCAAAGATTGACGCACCTACTACAAACCAGCCCATATTGCGACCTGCGAGAAAGTAGTCCTCAGAGTCCGCTTGTTTCTGGCGGATAACCCATGCAGCAATTGCTAACAGGAGACCGAAATATCCCGCTATGACTATCCAGTCAAGCGTTTCTAAGCTTTGAGTTGGCATAGAGAAGTAATCTAGGTAAACTTATACCCGCTATTCATGAGCGGCAACTCTCGAATCCTAGTGCCCGTCGCTGCAAATATTGCATTAGTCAATGCAGGAGCCGCTGGTGGTGTGCCCGGTTCTCCCACTCCACCTGGGTAGTGATCATTTTCCATGATATG
>CAZJTO010000465.1:0-1996 GCA_964548935.1 uncultured Saprospiraceae bacterium | reverse complement strand
ACTTCCTTACTTGCTACTTCCTTACTTGCTACTCAAATCCAACTTCCTCAGTACAAAATCTACATAGTTCTCACCACTTGGGTCTTCATAGAGTATGGGGTTTTTGCCATAGTAACAGACATTGGATAGGCCAACTTTGTCTGCTTGTTCCTTTAGGGCTTTAACATGATAGGCATGGTGATAGATGACGTCTGGAGTTATAGGCGGTGCTACAGCGGTTAAGATATTCTCTGCCCAAAATTCAGGATCATCAGCACTCAAGAAGTCCATCATATCTACACGATCTCGGTATTGCTTGATCTCATCAGTATTGTATTCTTCCAAGGTATTTACTCCATAAAACTGAGCGATTCCTGCAGCATTCACAGCGGTTACTGTGGACCATGGAATACCATATTCTGGAAAAACATCATTTATCCATCTGTCTTCGATATCATAGCTACACTGTGTCTGAAATATTGCTATACCATTGACCCTTGTGGACTCCCGGAGGACAGGATCTGGATTATTAGGTTCCTTCATGTCATCTTGCATAGCCACCCATAGTGATGCTCCAGCACCCGCTGAACCACCTGACATGACGATTCTATTCTTATCGATGTTGTAGACAGCCGCTTGGCTTCTGATATATTGTAGTGCACGCTTGGCATCGAGTAGACATTTCATTACTCCGACATCCTCCCCTGCGGTATTTAATAAACTGTAGTTGATGCTTGCAACAGCGACTCCTTTTTGAAGCAGCGATCTTATGTTTTCGAGATTATAATCTCCCAATACTCGATCCTTGTCACCATTGATAAATCCACCACCATGGATGTATAGCAGCAAGCCCATTGGTTCAGAGCTCTTCGGCAAGATCAGATCAAATCGAGCTCTCTCATGATCGTCATAGGATAAATCCGAGACAAAACGGACATCGAGATCCTGAATTTTTTCTGGAAGCGTTGAGTACTCCAAGTTTGTCAATGGCTGCTCTACTACTTGAGCGGTAATAGACGGTACCCCTACAACAAGTAGGCCTACACATATAAGACTCTGAACGACTATTTTCATTTTAATTCTATTCTATCTAACAATATTAATCAATATATCTCCCCTACTCAACCCTCCCCACTCGATACTCAACACTCCTTACTCCAAACATCTCTCCTAAAGTCGCTCGGCTCTGGCGGCTTCTACAGCGAACTACTCCTCACTTAAAACTTGGTACTTGATACTTACTACTAATTTCTAACCTTATCTTTACTGGTACCAACTTTCTAACTTACTAACTCAACCCAATGCTCCGAGTTTGCGGCATCGTATTGAAATCTAACGAGATGATCTCTGTTGTCCTCGAAGGGACTATAGAAGATTATCAAATAGTCTCTACCTCATTTGATAAGTATAAATTGATAGAACCCAAAGACCAAGAGGCTGTCAAAAAATTTAAAACGGATATCCATGAATTCTTCGATTACGAGGACTTTCATGCGATCGGTATAAAAGAGCGCATCGCTAAAGGGAGGTTCGCAGGGGGCGCCATCACCTTTAAGATGGAAGGATTGATACAGACCAGTGATTATCCAGTACAGATCATTCATGGCAATAGAATCAAGGCGAAGACTAAGGATAAGATTATCCCAATTGCCCAAGTCAAAAAATATCAGGAAGATGCCCTATTGACAGCATTCTATCTATTGCAAATGGCAGAAATAGACTCTTAAAATCAATGCTGACGAGATATGAATAAAATTAGCTTGATAAGATCTGAAAAAGATTATGAACTAGCCTTAGAGCGATTAGACGAGATATTTGATGCGCCTCTGTCTAGCCCAGAAGGAGAGGAAGCCGAAATAATCGCTATTCTCATTAATGATTTTGAAGCTAAACACTATGAAATCCCTTCACCCGATCCAATTGAAGCCATCAAAATAAGAATGGACGAGATGAATCTCAAACAAAAAGATCTAATTGATGATATCGGATCAAAAAGTGTTGTATCAGAAGTCTTAAA
>CAZJTO010000464.1:0-1998 GCA_964548935.1 uncultured Saprospiraceae bacterium | reverse complement strand
TGGATTTGCAGCTAAAGTTTGTGTTCCATCGAGCGTACAGAAAGGTCCTGCTGGATTTAAGTTTACAGCAGGTGTTGTAGTTAAGTTATAGGTAATACAATTGCTTGCTTCTACACATACCTGATTACCATTATCTATGGTTACTATGACTCTGTAGCTTCTATTTTGTGTCAGTACAGGTGGATCAAATGTAGGGCTTGTTTCTCCTGTTAAATCTGCAAAAGCATTATTACAATCAGAGGAACTCTCCTGCCATTGATAAGTGATTGTACCTGTGCCTGTAGCTGGAGACGTAATAACTACCGGTCCGGGATCGGTTCCAGCACACAAGTCAACATCTGGCCCAAGTACAGGTGCCACCAAGTCACAAGGAGGTAAAGTTGGATCGGCATAGCAAAAATTAAATTCACCGACTGCTCCGGATCCACTAAAGTCAATTGTGGCTTTAACAACATCGTCTTCATTAAATACTTGAGTAAAAACATCGTTGTCCCCACCGCCATCTAAACTTTGAGAATTAGTCGTTCCGTCGGAATATTCAACTATCAATTCTCCTTCGGAATCATCTATAAAACTCAGTGTTGAAATATTAACAGGACAATCAAAATCTAATATTATCATACCAGGACCATGATCATCTGGATCATCATCTCGACCATCACCATTGTTATCTACAAAGTCTTCTTCTACGATTAATATATTACCCAGCGGAGTACAATTCGTCAATCCTGAGCCATCATTGCTTTCTCCAGGAAAAAGATTAGGATCACAATTTGGAGCACAATCTAAGCAGTTTTGACTAGGAGTTCCTAAGTCGTCGTCGTTGCCTGAAGGGTTTCCACTATCGAATGCGACAAGTTCGTTAGGAACAAATCCCGATCCGAAATTGGCAAACCCTTCAATAGTCACCCCTATAGCCGCAAATGTTGATGCGTCTATAACCTGCCCTGGTAGGATCGGATTGCCATCACCATCAGTGTCAAAGTCAATGCTTTGGCACCCTACTCTATTATTTATAAGATTTGCTGAAGCTGTTGGCTTCTTTGCATCGAGCTCTTCTATGTTCTCATCACAATGCTCAGCAACTCTATCCTCAACTGTAATAAAGCTTAGATGAGCTATACTCGTTAACACTAAAAACGCAAGAATAGGCCAAGACGATTGGCCTAATGACAATTGACTCAATGTTTTGATATCTTGATTCATAGTTACATGTTCCTTTAATATGAGACATCCTGAATACCAGGATGACCATGACCTTTTTTGGTATGAGGATAGTCCTTGCCTGATTGATGCTGGTAAGTATTGGTCAGGATCAATTTGTAAATGCAAATATTATGCCTAATCGTAATATGATGTAGTGCATCTGTAGTAGGTAATACTAACTAATTGAAAGTCAACACTATACAAGCTTGATGAGTAAAATCATCACAACTCATTATCGTACGATAGAGTTGGAAATAGGAAATCCGTGGTGTGGGATCTAAGGAGGAGAAAATTGAAAATCATAATGGATGAGTTGGGGGTTAAAAATGTTCCTTTTATTAATATAGCGTCTACGAATACTCTACATAATTGTTTTCAATTGTATGACACACTCAACAAGGAATTTCCACTATGTATAGCTTAATAAAGAAACGTTAAATAAAAAAGCGCTATACCGTGCCTTGAGTTGAAATATTGGAGAGAATTACTATATATATAGGCACCGACGAGCTATCTTTTCTGTCCATAAGCTCGTATGAGCGAGCTCGACTGGCTTATAGCGCATAAAAATATGCTGCCTAAGAGCAGCATATCTAATTTGTGTTGCGGAGAGAGAGGGATTACCACGGGTGATCCCATTTGGGGGGAGGTTCAATATAATAATAGATACGCTCTTCGAGCCATTTTTATGCTTCTCAAGCTATTATGAGCAAGCTCAACTATCTTAATACTTATAAAAAATGCTGCCTTACGGGCAGCATATCTATTACTGATTGCGGAGAGAGAGGGATT
>CAZJTO010000463.1:0-1998 GCA_964548935.1 uncultured Saprospiraceae bacterium | reverse complement strand
ATGAAGCTAAGACATCAGAATTCGCAACAGCATTCGTAGAAGTAGCTGAGTGGGTGAATGCTGATGAGATCATCGCAAAAAGAGCATTTGACTTAAGAAACTTCGAAGAAGACATCGACAGAGCAGTAGAGGAAGAAGTGGCATTTGAAGTGAAGATAGGACCTAACCCTACGAGCAGTGTCGCTAACATCTATCAAGACATGGATGGCGCATTATTAAGCGTGATCAACTTGAGAGGAAGTGTAGTTATCGAGCAATCACTACAGCAAGGCACAACAACAGTAAATGTTGAAGGCTTAAGCAGTGGCAGCTACATATTCTTAGTAACACAAGGAACTGAGAGTCACGCAGAGCAAGTGATGATCACGGACTAATCAATCCAGAAAAAAAGAAGGAAATTATAGTTAACAATTGGTATTTCGGTTGGGGAACCGACGAAAAACATTAAGACCGGGCAAAAGTGCTTGGTCTTTTATTTTTATGCCTAATCTTGAGTTACTCGCAAAGCTCAATTTTTTAAACTATTCATAAATCCCCCTGCAGATTTGCATACCACTGCAGTTAATGCTCATTTTAGCTTTATGATTAAGTGGTTTATTCCTCTTTTTGTGCTCTTGAGCTCCTTCGCACAAGCTCAATCTGAAGACTTTCGATATGACAATTTTGTATACATGCCGCATATCAAGAGTGTTCAGTTCCATCATGTCGGCTTACCCACATCAGATCCAATTATAGACCTTAATTCTGCCGGACAGCTCCTCCTGACCTTTGATGACATATTAGGTGGTGACATCACCTACAATTATAAGCTGATACACTGTGATAAGGATTGGAATCGTACCGATATGGACGAACTCGAGTATGTGGATGGCTTCAATGATGAGGATATCGATAGATGGTTCTATTCTAACACGACCATATCGGATTATACCAGATATGAGCTACTTATCCCTAATGCTAATGTGGACCCAATAATCAGTGGCAATTACATCTTACTTGTCTATGAGGATGATACGGACTTGCCCGTCTTAACGAGGCGTCTGATGGTCGTAGAAAATCTAGTGACTGTCAACCCACTTGTCAGAAGATCTATCTCGGCACTGCAGCTAAAGACCCATCATCAGCTTGAGTTTACGATCAACAATGAGGATTTTCGCATCCAAAACCCACAGCGTGATCTCTTTGTATCAATCTTACAAAATGGAAGATGGGACAATGCAATCACTAATAAACAACCCATATATTCCAGAAATAATGATATCACCTTCAGCCCATCTGACTACCTCCTTTTTCCAGCGTCCCGAGAGTTTCGATTTGCTGATGTCCGCAGCCTACAATATCCCGGTGCGGGGGTACATAGTGTAGATAGACTTCCTGATCGCATAGACGTGCTCTTGCAACTTGATAGACCCAGAAACGAACGATCCTCATTTGACTACAGGGATATCAATGGCAAGTTTGTCATCGAAAATGCTGACGACTCTAACGATTTTCTAACCTCAGAATATGTCGATGTTCATTTTACCTTGCGAGATCTCAATCCGGATCTCACCAAGGATGTTTATGTGGTAGGAGGATTTAGCGATTGGCACTGCCTGGGTGAAAACAAATTGACCTACAGTACCAAGCACCAAAGCTACTTGGGGAATATACTCTTGAAACAAGGTTTTTATGACTTTCAGTATGCCACGAGAGATCAGGATGGCAAGATTGACTATGAAGTATACGAAGGCAACTCCTTCGAGACGAACAATGATTACATCTTTCTAGTGTATTATCGACCATTTGGAGCAAGGTTTGATCGCATCATCGGAGCTACTGTCGCAGAGTCAGCATTTTAAATTGATGAGATATTTTCTACTCTTAGTTGTCACCTTTTACCACTAAGACCCGTCTATTGGCTATATTAATCTATAAACTGGCAAATTTCATATAAATAGTTATTGTCAGCCGCATCATACATCTACATTTACTATTAACAATAATATGAGCATGAAA
>CAZJTO010000462.1:0-2001 GCA_964548935.1 uncultured Saprospiraceae bacterium | reverse complement strand
CTACATCCAATGAGAAATGGATATCATAACCCTCAGTATAATTGAATGAGGTATGAGACCTGCCAAGGCCTTGCATTCTACTATGATTGTCTTCTAAGGCAAGCAATGAAGCATCTATCACATCAAATAATTCTTCCTGAGACATTTCAGGATTAATACTATTCATGGCAATCGCTCTTTGCTCGTCCCAGTCAATATCCTTGAGGTCAAAGAAGATATAGTTTTCATCAACGTAGGTCCAGAACTCGTCATAGATCTCAATGGGATCATATTGTTCCATTAATGGACCAATGAGATGTGAAGAGCAAGAACATAAAGTAACAATGTATAAGAAGCTTAAAAAGAATGAATATTTCATGATTATATAGTTTTAAAGATTGAGATAAATTAATAGAGATAGCTCGCTGACACCATATAGTCTACCGAACTATACTTGGAGGATTTTAGATTTATATCATTGTTGTAATCAACTCGAGCGTTTATGCCCACTCTAAAGGAAGAGCTCACTGCGTAGAATATTCCGAAGTTGATTCTAATCGATTGGTATTTATCTATGGTTTTGATCGTACCACTGCGTAATAATGACCCTGCCATCCCTGCTCTCGTCGGAGTGAATACTCCCGGCTCAAGAAATTCTGCTGGGTATGGGTGACCTTGCTCTGGTCGAATGACATAACTCAATAAAGAGACATTCAGATCACTCTGAAATGACAACTTCTCCTGACCAAACAAGCTCCCTGTACCATAAGAAATAGAGGGGCCGATGCCAGACGCTATAGTATAACTAATAGGGCTATTACCAAATAAGCCTGTACTACTACTTGGAAAAGTCAACAGTGTATTAAAATTTATGTGCCCACCGATCCAGATATCTCCTGATTTCTTCTGCAGTGAATAGTAAAACTCCGGTCGATGAAAAGTGAAGTTCAGTAATCCTTCATTAGCACCTTTAGTCTTTAGAGCGTATTTGAAATTGAATTGATGTCTAAATTCTTGACTGGTTCTTATAGCCGTCAGACCAAACACAGGTGCCTTATATGACTTAGCAGAGGCCGATAACCTTCTATCCAAGATGGTCATATCACTGATTCCTACAGATAACCTGATCTCATTATTAGTTGGATTAATTTCTTGACCTACAAGTGAAAGACTACTAAGTGTCAAGAGTGTATTGATGAAAATATAGATGCGATTCATAACTAAAAGATTTTGTTCTGACCCAAATATGAATCGATATCCAGAAAGAAATTGAGCGGAGTGGTGTGTCGCCATGAATGGTGGTCAATGGTAAACTTACCATTGACAAAACGTGATGACCGTTCGCCACAAGCATATTGATAATCAATATGTTATGCGAAATCAGCTTACGACTGATCGCAAATGGTCATAGTGCTGTCGAGATACAGGAATATGCTTAGATGTATGAGATAGTTGCAGCTTAGCGCTGTTTTTATTGCCTACCATATCTAATATAGCATCAGTATTGATGATATAAGATCGATGACATTGATAAAACACCTCTTGATCGAGTTGATCTCGGATAGACTTTAGGCTTGCCCGAATCATATGCCTCTGATTACGCTCACCAAGGTGCACGTTGATTATGACATAATTATCATCTGCCTTGACGAATAATAGTGAATCCACCGACGTGGTTATAGACTCATTTTGATTGGTACCGCTCAACGTTATTGTCGCACGCTCATTGTTCTCAGGAGGGTTGATCGTCATTGATGAGCGAACGAGATCCTTATATTGATTATAGAGATAAATAAAAACCGCCATCGTCGGAAGAAAACTCACTCCCGCCGCCATAGACAAAAAACTCATCAATCCTCTCAAACTCAAGCTCTGATCAAATATCCAACTGAAGTAGAGATAGCAGGCCGACATACTTAATAACATGCTAATAAAAAAGTCGATTGACTCGAACAAGATATTCCATCTGTCCGCCAATTGCTTAGAAACAAAGTGTATTGAAAAGAAATAATAGCATACTAC
>CAZJTO010000461.1:0-2005 GCA_964548935.1 uncultured Saprospiraceae bacterium | reverse complement strand
ATATAAGCGACCCAATGATGGCGGCTAATTTACCAGACCAGTTCCATTGTGTCCCGAATGATAGCTCGTGTACATACCTTGGAATGGCCAGCAACAGTTGATTCATCAGAAAAAATGCTGCGAAGAGTACCAAGACTTTCCAAAACTTCCTAATATCCTTGGCTGATAGAAGGACAAGCGGTAAGACTATAAGTAGATATAGTAGGTGTATTACAGTGGCCTGAAGCATGCGATGTGATTTAAACGAATAGTTATTAAATTGATCTTACATGACGATATGGAGAACCCTGGCGGTGGTAATCTTAATTCTCCCTTAGCTTAAGCTTACCATACTTCATTTTAGCATTGATGCTTCCCGCATTTGGGTCTTTATAATGCGCTTTTAAGGTGAGGCTGTTGCCATCTCTGTCACGGTAGCTGATTTCTGTATCGTCAGGGATATCTACGCCGGTGTATTTAGAAGCTACGGCAATCTTAGTCCCTCCATTCAATCCGATACCATACCCTGTGTACTCACTATCGATATTCAATTGCTTGAAGTCTTGATGGAGATGTTTGATTCGCACACTTCCATAGCCTGTAGAAAAATCTCCTCCTCGAGATAGCTTATCTATTTTTATATCTGTGTACTTCGTATCTATTTCAAAAAATCCGCAGTTCTCGATTTGGAAGGAGTTATACTTTCCGTCAGCATCAATGGCATCTACTGTATTGATTTTGTATTTGTCATATTTTGAATCAATAGAGAGATCAGAGATGGTTTCGAAGCTAATATGAGAGTATTTAGAATCGATGTCTCCATCTCCGCCGATGCTACCAGCGGTAAAATGTGAATAGGATGCTTCGAGCTCAAGGTCACCCCCTATATTACCTAGTTCTAATCTGGGGACATAGCTGATTTCTACTTCAAGATCTTCACCGATGTCTTGCAAGTATCCGCTGCCGTAGTGCAGTTCTATGTCTGCCTCTCCAGTTATTGATGTGACACTGATATCTCCATACTTGTTATAGAGCTCGAGATCGACATCCTTAGGCATCATGACAGTATAGTGGATCTGATAACTCTCATTCTTTTTGCGCCAATTCCGTGATTTACTAAAATTAAGCTTAGTCAATGCCGTAACATTAGAACTCGAGTTATTGAAGGCGATTTCGATCTTGCTCATAATCTCTCTGGCGCGATCTTCGTCTTTGGTCTCCACTATAATTTCAACCACGATTGAAACCGTATTGTCATCAGTGGTCTTGATATCAATGGTGCCATACTTATTTGAGATGTCAACAGTACCTCCTGACTTAATCTCAAATTCCTCTGAGATGGTTCTTTTGAATTCTTTGAAATCACTCGGACGGCCAAAACATGTAGCAATAAAGCTCAAAGCAAGTACGCAGCTTAGTATGTATTTAGAATAATTCATAACTGTTCTTCTCTTGTTCAGATGTCTTGATTTGGTCAAGGACATCCATTAATAAATTCAACTTAGTCTGTTGGTTTTGGATCATAGCATGCAACACATGCTCTTTATATATTCCTTCGGCCTCTTTCAGATCCTGTAAGAGTTCATTCTGTATTACATCGAGTTGATTAATATCTTGTATCAGTGCACTATCGGGATCGGTCGCCAAGAGCTCGTCGTACACCTGATGAATCTCCATATCATAATACTGCTGTGTCTCCAAGAAGTCTGGGATATCTGCATACTCTAAGGCTTCTGTCTGAATCTCGAACAACTCTTGCGCCTTAGTTGGGGGAGTCTGTTTTTTTTTCGAAGAGCTACCCCAATAATATGCTGCCACTATAAGCATAATAATAACCAGTGCGGCCATGATCCATTTGAGCGAATTGCCTGGACCTTTGTTAGGATCCAGTTCCGGCTCTATATTATCCCAGAGGCCTTCGGGCGCTTTACGATCATTAAACGAGCTACTATTTTGACCTATAAAGTCTCTGAGTTTATCTGAACTATTATTCATCACGATTAACATGCGATTTTATATTCTTTCA
>CAZJTO010000460.1:0-2010 GCA_964548935.1 uncultured Saprospiraceae bacterium | reverse complement strand
TGATATCTAAATCAACTGGTGCGCTATCTTCATCATCTTCATCAGCAGTGTTATCGGTACCTGGACCTGATAGGTCATCAGAACTGTTATCATTGTCTGGAGTAGAGTCTACATCAGTCTCTCCAAATCCGTAGTCTTCCGCACTGTCTTCGCTGATCTCTGTGAAGTTCGTGTAACTTCTCAAGGTGAAATTCACGATTTCTAATTCTAAGCTTATCGTTCTTGACTGACCTGGCTGTAAGCTCTCTGCTAAGTCCCAAGTAACAACGCCACTTGCGAAAGTGCCGCCATCGCTTGCGCTGACAAACTGAGTACCTCCTGGTATCAAGTCAGACACTTGATAGTCAAATGACTCAACGTCTCCTTGATTAGTAACTGTTATGTCATACGTCACTAATGGACTTGCTGGTGAAACAACTTCTGCACTTGTTCTATCCTTCAATATGGCCAAGTCATATACTACAACTACCTCGATATCTTCGAAGTCATTGTCATCTTCATCTCCTGTTGGGTCATCAAGGTTTATATCATTGTGATTATCAACTTGATCATTAGGTCCGTCGCCAAAACCTAACTGATCATCATTCCCGATGTTACTATCTGGAGTAGAGTCCTCATCAGTCACTCCAAAGTCTTCTGAGCTATCATCTATAATCTCTGCCCAGTTACGGAAGTTTCTGAATGAAGGATCCTCGACAATCAATCTAATATCCAACTGTCTCGTAGCACCAGGGGCTAAGTTATCGACAGTCCATGTGACTGTATTATTGCTCGCATCATAGGTGCCTCCTCGTCCAGCAGCATCAAATGCTAAGCCAGTTGGAATCTGATCAAGTACGGTGAAGTCAAATGACTCTACATCTCCTTGATTAGCCACAATTATATCAAATCTAACTATATCACCCTGTGAGAATGGGCCAGCATTGGCATCCCGAGGGTCTACTATTTTGATCAAGGCTAAATCATAGTTAACCTCTACAATTACGTCTTCTGGATCTGCATCATCTTCATCTCCATTTTCATTTAGTATGGTATCATCAGTGTTTCCATTAACTGCTCCACCTGCATCATTGCCAGCATTGCTATCTGGGGATGAATCTACATCAACATTGTTAAATCCAACAGGCGCTTCTGCACTACTTATTTCAGCTCTGTTGACAATTTCGAATCCATCGGTTAATGGTGAGTCAACACTAAATGTGATGTCTACCGACGTAGTTCCTCCAGCGGCGATATCGCCAACATTGATGGTAGTCTGTCCACCCGAAGGTGTAGACCAATCTGCATCAGATAAAGTTAATCCTGATGGGATATAATCTGTAATGATTACATCAGATGCGTCAATTGTTCCTTGATTGAATACCTCAATTGTAAATGTTATTTCGCCACCAGGAGTAATAAACTCATCATCTCCAGCCGCTACTACTTTTCTTAAGGCTAAGTCAAACTCTCGAACAGTTACCTCAACCGTACATTCACTCTGATTACCACAGCCATCGGTAACCGTTAGGGTAACTGATACGACTCCAACATCGTCTCTTGTGAACTCTGTCTGATTAATTTCAAAAGATAAGTCATCCGCACAGCATACATCCGTGCTACCACCGTCAAGATCAGTTGCCACGATAGACGCTTGACCATTCTCATCTAATTGAATCGTTATATCTTGGCACACTACATCTGGTGGCGTTGTATCCTCTATAGTAAAAGTGCCAGTTGTTTCTGTTTCATTTCCGCATTCGTCTGCAACTGTAAATAGCACAACTACTTCTCGAGTAGCACAGCATAATTGCTCATCTGTAACCACTTCATTAGTTACTGTTATTGATCCACACTCATCCTCAGCAGCGAGATTGCCATTAGACGCTAACCACGCTTCAAAATCTTGAACATTGCCTGCGCCATCACACTCTACAGTAGCATCCATCTGTGCAGGTATCGTTATAGTCGGGGCGGTTGTATCTTCTATAGTAAATGTAGCACTGCGTGTAATAGAATTACCACACTCAT
>CAZJTO010000459.1:0-2017 GCA_964548935.1 uncultured Saprospiraceae bacterium | reverse complement strand
TTTCGATCCTACTGAACTAGTAAGTAGTTCCATTAAATTAACTGACATTCTTATTTAGTTTTGAGTAAATGAAGTTTCCTTTTTGTCAAGAAAGGTAAATGTTAAAATCTCTGTTAATATACGTTGAGTTTAATAGATAGTCACTTTTTAAATTTTTTAATATGTACTATTTCCCCATGTTTTTTACTAAAATGAACGCTATTATTATGAGGTGAATCGTGAATACAAGGCTCTTAATCCACTAGATCCTCGAGTCAAAGAGTTGGGTAAACTGCATCAGATATATCTGCACTACTTAACCGAGGAGACTGATAAGACAGGCCTTCATTTTACGAGTTCGTACAGTCGTTTGTCCTATCTCATAACCGCCAATCTCTGGTCACGTAAGGGAAGTTTTCTATTACACAGCTTTAGAAAGGCACATCAATTATCCTCTGATTATTCAGTTGAGGACCTATTACAGCTCGCCAAGTGGGCAACTGATTTTCTCACGACGGGCAAAATGCCTCCACTTGAAACCAAAGCACTCTATGAGAGATTTAAAATAAACAGACCAGTTTCTGTCACATTCGAACCACTCATTGAGGTAGTGATAACAGACGTTTTGTTAGATAATAAAAGAATCATTGCTCAACGGGTAGATGAGCCCTATGACAAGATCACCGTAACTTATGGAGATCCTGAACGAAACGAAGATTATACTCCGATCATAGATGATATCGTAGCACAAGAGCTATTGCCGATGCAGGCTATATTACACGAAGTGCAAATTGCAGCAGATGGCCTGCACTCACCATCAAAGATCATCTTGGATTCTGACTTCCTGCATGTGGTAACCTCGGTATCGGAGTGCTTTTCAGCCTTTGGCAGTACTGAGGCCAATTTTATGCTTAGAAAAGTGATGCCTCATAAATCATCCCCCCCTCTAATAATGGGAAATGTGGCTAACCACTTTTTGGATAGACTGATCTACGATCCACAACTGGAGTTTAAGACTATACTGCAAGAGCTATTTAGTATAGATGTCCTTGGTTTAAGCCTCATGTCAGATGCCGAAGTCCGGTCCATTGTGCAACAATTTGAAACACATTTTAGCCACCTCAAAAAAGTGGTGAACATAGACTTGGCTGGACAAGGGCTACGAGCGGAATCTATCTATATAGAACCCACCTTCTATGCTTCGCAATACGGATTGCAGGGTAGGCTGGATGTGTTTTACATCTCTGGAGAGCAAGCATCTATCGTTGAGTTAAAGAGTGGTAGCCCGTTTAAGGCTAATGCATATGGGCTTAATAGTAATCACTACCATCAGACCCTACTCTACGACATGTTGATTGAGAGTGTATTTGGATTTCGTATCGCTCGGAAGAACTTCATACTATACTCTAAGGAACCCAACAATGCTCTCAGGTTCGCACCCACACTTAAGGTGCAACAGCGTGAGACTATCTTACAACGCAATAAATTGTACTTACTCGATCGAAAGCTGGAAAAATCAGGTGATATAAAGGGAATATTGGCTCGTATACTGGATCAGGATAGTAAGGCACTCAAAGGATATGTCAGAACTGATCTTCAGAAAGCCATAAAGACACTAGAGGGACTGGATGATATAGAGTACGAATATGTCAAGCAGTTGTTCAAGCATCTCTGCAAAGAACGTCTTGATAGTAAGATCGGGGAGGCTAGTAACCAAAGGCATAGAGGGCTGTCAAGTCTATGGCGTGACTCAGTTCCTCAGAAAGTGGAGCAGTTTAATATCATCAATCACTTGGCGATCATAGACAACTACTGTGATCAACCGGACCCACTAATCCGATTATCTGCGGGTGAGATGACTGCTGAGTTGCACAACTTTAGGGTGGGGGACTTATGTATATTATACCCGGACCAAGGGGGAGTTTCAGATATCCTTAGTGAGCAAGTATTCAAGGTGACTCTTTTAGAGATCAAAACTGACCAGGTTGTGGTGAGACTCAGAAGTAGGCAGATGAATCTAAAGATCTTTGAGAGCTAT
>CAZJTO010000458.1:0-2018 GCA_964548935.1 uncultured Saprospiraceae bacterium | reverse complement strand
AAAAAAGGACTGATGAAAGCATCAGTCCTAAATGAAGGGTGAAAGATGGGTCTCGAACCCACGACCTCCGGAACCACAAACCGGCGCTCTAACCAACTGAGCTACAATCACCATTACAAAAAGCTGCAAATTAAAGGATACTGAGCTGAATTAACAAAATATTGTTAGTGGAATCACATGTTTAGCACAGTAATTGCCTATAAATTAATCTGTAGGGCTATGTCCCACCTAAAAGAATCCTTAGTTTTGTTGATTATGCAGACGGAAGACGACGTTATTCTTGATTTACTCAGTAAAGGAGATCAAAAGTTCATTGACCTGCTTTTTGATAAGTATTACACTTATCTATGTAATGTAGTATATCGGGTGATCAATGATGCCGACTATGCTGAAGATATAGTACAAGAGATCTTTACAGATATATGGCGCAAGCGGGAGAGCATAAATATTCAGACGTCTCTGAGAGCCTATCTTAGAAGAGCATCGGTCAATAGGTCCCTCAATCATATCCGCAAACAACGCATGAAGTTTGATGAGAATGAGGAGGCCATTATTGATATAGAGTCCAATACCATAGACGGTCAACAAGAACTGGAAAAGGATGAGTTGGAGCAGAGAATACACGATTGCATCAATGGGTTACCGCCCAAATGTAAGCTTGTGTTTAGCTTAAGCAGATTTGAGAACATGTCATACCAAGAAATAGCAGATCACTTAGAAATATCTATCAAAACAGTTGAAAATCAGATTTCTAAAGCCCTCCGGATACTACGTAACAGTATACAACCTTACACAGTATGAAAAAATTTAAAATAAAGTTTCATCTAAACGTAGGGGGAGGAGATAAAAACACTGTCTTCTGTATATAACCTTAATTTAATCATGGCAGATCTAAAAATGTATAGTTTACTACACAAGAAGGCCACAGGGCAGCTCAATGCGTCAGAGATGGATGAATTGAAGCGACTAGAAAGCGAAGCAAATTATGCGGACATCAGTAAAGATGTTGAGCAGATTTGGATTGCAAGTAAAGATTACTACCCTAAGAAGTCTTTTGATGTAAGTGCTGCGAAAGCTAAGTTCAAGATGAACATAGCTGCAGAAGTCCCTCAAAGTGTTGAAACAACACGACCAATTTCAGAAAACAAACCTGTAACTACTGATTCATCTATGACTAAATGGATGATCGGAATTGTTGGACTCCTTTTATTAGGAGCGTTAACTTACTTCTTATGGCCTAAGGATACTGATGGTCTTAAGCAAGTAGAAACAGAACAGGTCGACGATAATATCGAGTATGCTCAACTTGAAGACAATACGAAAGTATGGCTTAAGAAAGGCACTATCTTGAAAACAGGCGATTTTTCCGCCGACGGTACGAGAACCTTAAGCATAGAAGGTGAAGCTTTCTTCGACGTAACTCATGATCCAGAAAAACCATTCATAGTTGGAATGGGTGATGGCAAATTCGCCGAAGTAATGGGTACTTCATTTAACATCATCTCAGATTTAGGTGATGGACAGGCTACGTCTCAAGTTGACGTAAAGACGGGCAGCGTTAAAGTATATAACGTTAATGATCCGTTGGTCAACTCAATACTTAGCGCTGGAGAGTCAACTAAGATTAGTACAACTTCTAAATCATTGAAAAAGATAAACGATTCAGAGATTTACTCTCTAATGGGGACTTCACTAAGTTTCAAAGAGAAGAGTTTGGATCACATCTTTGATAAGTTTGCAGAGAAGTACAGTGTAGAAATTGATTATTCTGGAGCACAGTGTCTAAATATTAAGCACACATCTCCACTAATAGATGGCTACACATTTGATGAGGCAATAGAAAGTGTCTTAGCATCTTATCCTGAGTTATCTACAGCGTCTGCTAAGCTTGGCGCTCAAAAAATACTCTATATATCAGGTACAGCTTGTCAATAGGAAATTCACGACGATAAAATTATACTTGAGGAGCTCATTGATTGAGCTCCTTTTTTTTGTTTAAACACTATCGTCATCATTAC
>CAZJTO010000457.1:0-2021 GCA_964548935.1 uncultured Saprospiraceae bacterium | reverse complement strand
CTACATAGTGACTGTTGTGGGATCCAATGGATGTGAAACTACAGCGACTGCTCAGGTAACTGGACAAGCTGCTAATATTACCATTGAAGTGGTAAGCACAACAAATGCATCATGTGCATTTGGTGCGATCGGTAGTGCACAAGTAAATGCAACAGGAGGCCAAGCGCCATACACATATCAGTGGGACGATCCAAACAATCAGACTTCTGCTCTGGCTGTTAACCTTTCTGCAGGTACATTTACAGTGGTTGCAACAGACAGCAATGGATGTAGCGAAACTATAACTATAACAATCGATGAAGATGATACTTGTACTACAGCGCTTGGTGATCAGACTTTCATCGATACAAATAGAAATGGACTCTTCGAGGACGGAGAGCCAGTATTACCAGGTGTCGTAGTAACATTACTTGATGGCATGGGTAACGTCATTGACGTCACTGTTACTGATGCAAACGGTATGTACATGTTCAATGAATTAACTCCAGGGCAGTACATAGTGAGATTCGAGACACCTGACGGATTCCAGGTGACACTACCGAACAGAGGTAATGATGAGATCGACAGTGATATCAATATGTTGACTCTTGAGTCTCCACTCATTACACTGGATGTCAATGAGGAAGATAAGTCTATTGATGCAGGATACTTCCAGACGGCTTCAGTTGGTGACTTTGTATGGATCGATTACGATGGTGATGGAATCCAAGATATCAATGAGCCAGGTATTGCGGATGTTGAGGTACAGATCAAAAACTTACGAGGTGACGTTCTTGCTCGCACAGTTACAGACGAAAATGGCTCCTATATCTTCAGTAACTTCATCCCGGGAGACTATTCAATAATGGTCGTACTTCCTACTGGATTTACGTTTACAGCGCCTAATCAAGGTGATGGTACGAATGATAGTGATATAGATCCTGTAACTGGCATGTCCCAACCATTCTCACTTGGAAGTGGAGAGGTTAGAACAGAGTTTGATGCAGGTCTGAAGGGAAGGATAGATATCGCCCTTACAAAGACAGTAAATAGATCAGTTGTAGCAGTAGGAGAAACGGTTGAGTTTACCATAAATGCTGTTAACGAAGGAAATGCTATTGCGACAGGCGTACAGATAACGGATCCTGTACCTGGTGGTTTCTTTAATATCTCTGACGTTTCTAATGGTGGCGCCTTGAATGGCAATACGATTATGTGGTCAGATATCGAACTGGGTATTGGAGAGTCAATTACTTTGACATTCAGTGCAGTAGTGGCAGGTGACAATGAGAGCTATACTAACGTAGCTCAAGTGACCGCTGCAGATCAAGAAGATGCTGATTCGACACCTAATAATGATGACGGTGATCAGAGTGAGGATGACGAGGATGTTGCAAGTCTGGTAGTATCAGGATGTGATTTATCAGTAAGTGTGAATACACAAAATGCGATATGCACGGCCTCAAATGGTATGGCGCAATTAAACGCAACTGGCGGAGTTGCTCCATTCACATATGATTGGTCAACGGGTGACGTGACAGCGACGGTTACAAACCTTCCTGTTGGAACAGTTACTGTGACTATTACAGATGCGACTGGATGTTCTGCAACAATTGATGTAGAAATTGGACAAGATATGTCTGATATAGATGTCAATGTTGAAACCGTAAATATTACTTGTGGCTCTGTTGATGGTCAAGCTACGGCTACAGCAACAGGAGGAACGGCACCATATACATATGCGTGGTCTACAGGAGATATGACGGCAACAGTAATTGGTCTACCTGCAGGTGTTTTCACAGTGACGGTAACAGATGCTAACGGATGTGTTGAGACTGAAGAGGTAGAAATTAGATTTGACGATAACAACCTTGCACTATCGGTAGTCAGTACTCAGCGTGAGTCTTGTACTCCAGGCAATGATGGTATCGGAGAAGTAGTTGCAACTGGTGGCGTTCAGCCATTCACTTACCTCTGGTCTAACGGATTTAACGGACCACGTCAGACAGGATTATCAGAAGGAGTATTTACTGTAGATGTGA
>CAZJTO010000456.1:0-2023 GCA_964548935.1 uncultured Saprospiraceae bacterium | reverse complement strand
CAAGGTATGCCATTAAGAATCCAACAGGATGATATAAAAGCTGATGGATATGCGATAGAAGTCAGGCTATATGCCGAAGATCCATTTAATGATTTTCGTCCTGTCACAGGATTGATTCAGCAACTAGATATACCTGACGTGCAGGGATTACGAGTCGACAGTGCAGTGCAGTCCGGATCTGAGATATCGATGTATTACGATCCGATGATTGCCAAACTCATCGTGCATGACTCTGATCGACAGTCCGCTCATCGTAAGTTGAGTTACGTCTTAGATCATATGGTATGTGCAGGTACGGTGACTAATCAAGCGCTGCTATCAGAAATACTCCGCCATAAAGATTTCAGAGCGGGACAGTATAACACACACTTTATTACCGATCACATTGAGCTATCTGAGCAGACGCAGGATCAACAGGGGCTGTATGATGCACTCATAGCTTGTATGCTGTATCGATGGTCCATTCGCGATAAGCAGAGAAGTATCCTCCGAGCGATGCCATCGGGATGGCGCAACAGTTTTAACGATTATCAGGCCGACGACTTTAAGATTGAAGACCAGACCTATGCGATCAGATACAGATATCTACGAGGTGTTTTTGAAGTGATTACGCCAGATGAAGAGCGTCAGACGGTTACGATCGTCAGCGTTGAGGGTAATACGATTGTCATCGAAATAGCTAATCACGTCAGATCATACAAGATTACAGAATCAGCAACATCGCTGTATTTGCATCATCCATCTGTGGGCAATCTAACGATTGATAAAATGTCAAGATTGCCAGTTAAGGAAGTAGAGAAAATAGCTGGCGGATATGAGGCGCCGATGCCAGCACAGGTCATTAAGGTGATCGTGGCAGAAGGTCAAGAGGTACATGTCGGCGATCCTCTGGTGATCATCTCATCTATGAAGATGGAGAGTACTATAGAAGCCGAAACCGACGGAATAGTGGAAGACGTATATGTCGCCGATAATCAAACGATCGAGGCGGGGCACGTTATGTTGAAATTGGCTGTAAAAGAAGAATCATAACAATGAACTTATATACTCAAGAACAAGTCGTATCAATTAAGGATCACACGTTTGCCTACCTCATAGTTGAGGAGCAAGATCATGTGCTGCACCTAACATTGAATAGACCTACTAAGCGCAATGCGCTTCATCCACAGTTGGTTAATGAGCTGGCTTATGCGATGCACTATGCGCATTACAACGCTGATATATGGATGATTGTCATCGGTGCGGTAGGAAAGGTCTTCTGCGCTGGAGCTGATCTAAAAGCTATGATCGGTATCATTGAAGAGAACAACTCTACAGTGCCACAACCTACTGGAGAAGTACTGATCGGAGAGCTATTCAATAAGCTCTATAAGCCGACGATAGCTAAGGTTACAGGAGATGTATATGCAGGAGGGTTCTTCTTTTTGGCTGGATGTAAAATTGTAGTCGCTCAAGACAATATCAAATTTGGTTTGCCAGAGGTGAAGCGAGGCATATATCCTTTTCAGGTAATGGCGGCACTGCTTAAGGTCATGCCAGCTCGGAAGGTGGTAGATTGGTGTATACGAGGTTATAACTTATCCGTGAAGGATGCAGAACAATACGGCTTAGTCACAGAGGTATGTAGCCCTGGAGATTTTGATAGCACCCTCGAAAATATTATAACACAACTAAAGGCCAACAGCCCTTCGGCAATACGCTATGGATTGCAAGCTTATGACCATATACAACCATCGTCAACCGAGCACAAATATCTGTATGATATGCTACAGATGACGATCGCTACTGCCGATGGTCAGGAGGGCTTGCAGGCTTTCAGAGAAAAAAGAAAACCCAACTGGACAGGGGAGTAATTGTAAATGAATAACTACTAAGATGAAAAAACTCATACTATCATGTGCGCTGACAGGTGCAGCAACGAATAGAAGCCACTGCCCATATATACCGTACACACCAGCTGAATTGGGGGAAGAGGGGCGCCGAGCTGTAGAGGCGGGAGCGTCAGTACTTCATATCCATGCAC
>CAZJTO010000455.1:0-2037 GCA_964548935.1 uncultured Saprospiraceae bacterium | reverse complement strand
TTGTGAGTGCCTACATCAAGTTGAACCGCATGGAGGGACAGACGATATTCAAGGACTTTGAATATGGCGGCAGTAGCTTGTTGATGATCAATAACGGCGACAACACCTTCACTGATAAAACCGAAGAGTTTGGCTTGACCTATGTGCACAATACCTTTTGTGCGGTGCTGGTCGATATTGACAATGATGGATTTCTGGACTTAGTCGTGGCACATGATACGGGTGAGGTCAGAACCTATAAAAATGAAGGGGGCACCTCGTTTACCAAGAAATCTAATCCTACGACTGGCAAATATGCCTACCCTATGGGTATAGCGGTCGGTGATTATAACAATGACGGCAACGTAGATTTCTTCTTCTCTAATACAGGTAGCTCGGTGCCTGCATTTCTGGCAAAGGGCGACCTTGCCGAAGGAGATGAGTTTATCAGCGACTGGTTATTATTCAAAAACAATGGAGGGTTTAACCTGACCGATGTAGCAAAAGAAACCAAGGTTGCAGATTTTGAATTTTCTTGGGGTGCGATATTTGAAGATTTCAATTTGGATGGCAGACAGGACCTCGTCGTTGCCGAAAATTATGTAGACTTCCCGCCACATAAGTTATTTAAGCTGCCGGGCAGATTTCTCTTGCAGCGACCCGATGGGACGTTTGCGGCCGTAGAAGAGCAAGCCAAAGTCGTCAATAAGAACTATGCGATCACACCGCTGACCAGTGACTTTAACCAAGATGGTTATCCAGATCTGGTATTCGCCAATATCGCTGGGGAGTCCCAAGCTCACATCAATGAAGGTGGCGACGCCAACTATATCGCTTTCAGATTGCCAGAAACGGCTAAGTATGCGGGCAGCAAGATCACTGTGACTAAAAATGATGGTAGCATCCTATCAGATGTCTATGTGATCGGCGAAGGGTTGGTCAGTGATCAGACGTCGACTTTGACATTTGGATTGGGGGGAGATACAACCATCAAGAGTGTGGTACTCAATCTGCCTAATGGTCAATCTCAGACAATAGAGCGCTATAGCGTCAATCAAGTAAACCGCATGTAATGTTGGAGAATCTATATGAAAGCTGCGGCATCTTAGCCACTTTCTTAGGCACACTGGTCGAAGGGGAGGTTTTGCTTCTCACTTCGATCTTAAGTGCCAAGCTGGGTATGTTCAGCTATACCTGGACCTTAGTAGCAGGATTCCTGGGAGCCTATATGCAAGCTTGGACGAAGTTTATCATTGCCAAAAAGCACGGGGTTAAATTGTTGAATAAGAAACCATCGCTTCAAGCAAAATTGGATAAAGCCAGTGTATGGTTTGACAAGCGTCCCTATACCATCCTATCCATCTACAAGCTGTTCTATGGGATGACGACCATCATCATATTGATGGCAGGTCTGCGGGATATGAGTTATTGGAGATTTGGATTGCATCTCGCGATAGCCATCGGTCTCTGGGTAGCCATCCTCGGTGGATTCGGCTACTACTGTGCAGAAGCGTTGATTGATAATATCAAGTCGCTGTCCGACTATAAGTGGCATGTCATAGGATCACTTGGGGTCATCGGATTGTTGGTGTGGTATTTCAAGCATAGACCGCAAAACAAGATCTGTCTCGAGCCAATCGAGTAATACAAGCTTTGTTTGTCGATGTATCGAATAGTTTGATTGGGGCCACTGAGATCGTACCTGGTGCCCTTACCGCCTTATCGTGTAGTTTCTATGGTCAAAAAAGCCGTCTTTCTTCTCGACCTTGTGGAGAGATCCTCAGTTTGCTTAGCATAGTTCCTTTATGGAGAGACTCAGTGAGAATACTGCTCTGAAGTTGCAAACTTCGGAGAGCGCAAGTTGACACGATGGTCGGCGTGAAAAGTCTTAACAACGTTACAATGGCGTTGATGATTGGAGTCTAAAGCATCAACTATTTAGAAATCTCCTTGTGTCGATTTGAAAAAAAGGGGTGTGGTTTTATAGAGAAAGAGGAGTCTTCCCATCTCGACAGTATAACCAAGCGTTTTTTGCTTGATAGATGGTATGACAAAACG
>CAZJTO010000454.1:0-2041 GCA_964548935.1 uncultured Saprospiraceae bacterium | reverse complement strand
CTGCCGCATATTTTCCGAATTGTTGACTGATCGCTGGTCGCTCGTCAAACATCAGCTTGACTGAGCTCGTAGGTTTAGTAAGGTCTTGTATCAAGGCGATATCTTCTTTTTCAAGAACCGGTATAGACGCCCATCTGGGTACTCCAAGTGCTAGAGTAGCCTCCTCTTTATAGTCATCATAAAATTGGTGATACCCGATGGTCTTTTGTGAACAGGATGCTGCCAGTAAGAGAACTAATAATAGTATAATGGATCTGCTCATGTGGCTCAATAAATCTTTAAATGACTCGAAATAAGTTGATAGCAAATTAACAACCAATAATACAAACGATGGAGGCTTTATTTACCAATGATGCAATAGTTTTAGTTTCCCAAGAGGCGATGCATGTCTTGGCAGCAGATGTAGACGGTACACCCATGGGCAAAAATCACAACTGACTGCTGATTCGGTTAAGAAATTCCTGATAGTTTGTTTTTCCTTGTATAGCAACAACGACGACGTCGGAGTCGGATAGTATAGACAGCACGATTTCTCTTAAATTGTCATCTTCGGTTCGGGTAAATATCTCAATTTGCTCACCATCATCCTGGATATACAGATGCTGATCGTACAGAGGAGCGGCTACATAATCCTTAAATTTATCAGTGATATTAGGATTTTCAGCAATCAAAACCTTCATAGATTTCATGCCTTTAGAGAGGTCTCTGATCACCTTGCGATCCTCTTTGTTAATAAAAGGCATCGTAGCCCATTTTGGCACTCCAAGTGCCAGCGTAGCATCCTCTCTGTTGTCATCAAAGAATTGATTAAAACCTGCCGTCCTTTTGGAACAAGAGGATGATATAACAACTAGGGCGAACAATAGATATTTAGTCATTATGCAGTTTGATCTTCGTATATGAATCCCGTTTGATGAAATTAACAATTATATTTAGCACAACCAATATTAGGTCAAGTGGAGGCTTTATTTACCAATGATGCGATAGTTTTAGGAATCCTGATGTGTGTACTGGGTGTAATCTTTTATACATCACACAAGGAGCAATTTCAGCGCTTTTATCGTTTTGTGCCACCCTTGTTTTTGTGCTATTTCGTGCCTGCTCTACTCAATTGGCCCCTTGGACTTATATCTCCAGAGGACTCACAGTTATACTTTGTAGCCAGTAGGTATCTACTCCCTGCAAGTCTCATTTTATTGTGTATCAGTATAGACTTCAAGGCCCTACTTAACCTCGGCTCTAAGGCTATTATTATGTTTTTGGCGGCCACACTGGGTATCGTCTTAGGAGGTCCAGTGGCTGTGTTATTTGTATCATGGTTTATGCCAGACGTGGTCTCAGTAGCTCCAGATGAGTTGTGGAGAGGCCTGTCGACTATCGCAGGCAGTTGGATTGGTGGCGGCGCTAATCAAGCTGCTATGAAGGAGATCTTTGAGGTTTCCGATAATCTCTTTGGCAGTATGCTCGTCGTCGATATAGTGGTGGCCAATATCTGGATGGCGTTCCTCTTTTATGGAGCGGACAATACTAAGAAAATAGATAAATGGCTTCAATCGGATGTTTCAGCGATTGAGCAACTCAAGACTAAAGTGGCCGACTATAAAGCCAAGGTGAGTAAGACTCCTACGACCACTGATTTGTTTGTATTGATGGCTGTGGCATTTGGTGGGGTAGCTTTATCACATTGGTTTTCTGATTTTATCGTACCGATTCTGTCTCAGCACAGTGCGACTTTGGAGTCTATGCGGTTAAATTCTTTGCTCAGTGGATTCTTCTGGTTGATCGTTGTTGCCACAACGGTAGGCCTGGGTCTATCTTTTACCAAAGCAAGACAGCTCGAAGGAGTGGGTGCCTCTAACTGGGGCTCTGTATTCATCTATATTCTCGTAGCTACCATTGGTATGAAGATGGATCTAAAGGAAGTTTTTAATAACCTAGACCTCTTTGCGATAGGCATCATTTGGATATTGATACATGTGATCATCTTGATCATAGTGGCTAAGCTCATTAAAGCGCCATTCTTCTATGTAGCCGTGGGCAG
>CAZJTO010000453.1:0-2049 GCA_964548935.1 uncultured Saprospiraceae bacterium | reverse complement strand
AAAATAAGATTAATAGACTCTTTCTTTTTTTAGGTGGATTCTTTATTACCAATGCTCTAATCGCAGAGTTCATTGGCGCAAAGATATTTTCTCTGGAGAAGACATTGGGATTTTCTCCATTTGATTGGGAGATTTTAGGAGTGGACGGTTTGGGTTTTAATCTCACAGCTGGAGTCGTGCTATGGCCAGTGGTGTTTATTATGACGGATGTCATCAATGAATATTTTGGATCACGAGGTGTTAAGCTCTTATCATATATGACTGTTGGTTTGATTATTTATGCCTTTGTCATGGTTTATGCTGCGATTAATTTAGCACCTAATGATTGGTGGCGGTCAGTAAGTGGTGTAACCGATACAGGGGGTATAGCGGACATGGACTTGGCATTTAACAAGATATTCGGCCAAGGTCTTTGGATTATCGTGGGTAGTCTTGTTGCTTTTTTGATTGGGCAGCTAGTAGATGTGTTGACCTTCCATCGGATTAAGAAGATAACGGGAGAAGGAAAGGTCTGGCTCCGAGCTACAGGGTCTACGTTAGTCTCTCAATTTATAGATAGTTTCGTTGTATTAATTATAGCATTTTATATAGGTTCGGACTGGGATATAGTAAGAGTGCTTGCGATAGGCAGCGTAAATTACTTGTACAAGTTCTTAGTTGCCATTTTGCTCACTCCAGTGATCTATGGAGCTCATCATCTCATAGATGGATATTTGGGAGGAGAGCTTGCCAGTCAATTAAAATCAGATGCTCAAAAATTATGATATTATGAAGAAGCAATGTGCCAATACTTTATTAATGGTGAGACCCGCCAACTTTGGATATAATCCAGAAACTGCAGATAACAATGTCTTTCAGAGCAATAATGATTCTCGTAGCATTGAGGAGATAGCTGCCATGGCAATGAAAGAATTTGATGAACTATTGAGCCGCTTGAAAGCTGCCTCTATTGAGGTTGTCGTGATAGAAGACTCTGTCCAGCCTAAAAAAACAGATGCTGTCTTTCCTAACAATTGGTTTACTACTCACGATGACGGCCGGATCATTCTATATCCGATGTATTCACCTAATAGGAGGTTGGAGCGACGTACCGATATTATAGACTATCTCGAGGAGAGCTATGAAGTTTCAGAAGTCAAGAGCTATACATCGCATGAAGATAAAGGGGTGATTTTAGAAGGAACTGGAAGCATGATCATAGATCGTCCAAATAAGATCATTTACGCCTGTCTCAGTCAACGGACGGATCAGCGATTGTTAGATAAGCTGTCTGCTGAGCTCGGAGGATATGAAGTAATAGGATTTGTTGCTGTAGATGATCAAGATGTACCTTACTATCACACAAACGTGATCATGACTTTAGGGGATGATCTGGCGATCATCTGTCTCGAATCGATAGCTGACCCTACTGAGCGTGCCAGGGTAGAAGAAAAATTAAAATCCACTGGTAAGGTTATCGTAGACATTAGCAGATCTCAAGTTCTTAAGTACTGCGGAAATATGTTGCAAGTCAATAATACAAAAGGGGAGCAATATATGGTCATGTCACAGTCAGCTAGAGACAATTTAACTCCCAGTCAAATATCTCAAATAGAATCATATGTTACGATTCTTAGTAGCCCAATCGATATTATAGAAGAATATGGTGGTGGAAGTGCTCGATGTATGCTTGCAGAATTGTTCTTAGCACCCAAAAGCCACTAATGATATCTGTGTAATCCAATTCGCACCTGAAGGAAACTTTAGGGAGTGAACCGCCCATTCGCACATAGATTATTGAGGTCTTCTCTATTTTTGATAGCTTCTCTGATTGTCATGACGGCATCAAAATTCTGGTCCAAAAAGGCTGTAGCAAAAGACTGGAATTGCTTGGTAAAAAGCAAAAAATGGCGACCATCGCAATCCATCATAATTTTAACTATATGTTTACCCCTATTCAAGGGCGATATTTTTGTAAAATAGGTGACACGAGTATGTCAATGCCTAAAAAATGTTAAACTGTTAAAGTTGCTCATTTACAGCGCATTAAACTTTAGATTAAAATCTAAT
>CAZJTO010000452.1:0-2050 GCA_964548935.1 uncultured Saprospiraceae bacterium | reverse complement strand
TAAAAACAAGCGAGTATCGCTGCCTAAGAAAAAGCATGGAAATATTCCGCTTTAGAGCGATAAGAAGTATCGAGTTGACGAGTGATGAGTATCGAGGGGATGAACGAGTTGACGAGTTCAGTAATATCCATCAATGATTTAAAATAATACTGGAACAGAGTAGTTCCTACAGCGTTAAGCATACTATCAATTACAATAATATAATTACCACCACAACATGAAGAATTTTTTCTACCTATTACTCATCTTATCACTTGCCTCGTGCAAGGAACAGGCCTCGGAGCCCACTCCCGCAGTAAACGAAATGCCAAGCTACCCTGCATCGATCACTAAGGTATTTGACGCACATGGTGGCGTTGATCAGTGGGCTAAGATGCAGTCCCTTTCCTTTGAAATTGTCAAAGAAGAACAGAATGAAGAGCAAATCATAGACCTCAACAATAGAAATGAGCGCATCTCAGGTGTAGACTTCATCAGTGGCTATGATGGCACTAACTATTGGCTCGAAGCCGACACCACTTACAAGGGCAATGTCAAGTTCTACAAAAACCTCATCTTCTACTTCTATGCGATGCCATTCGTAGTGGCGGACCCAGGGATTCACTATGATGAGGTCCCAGCCCTAGTCTATGATGGTATAAGCTACCCAGGAATCAGAATCTCGTACGACAATGGTATCGGTATCAGCCCTAAGGATGAATACTTCATCCACTATGATGCGGAGACGCACCAGATGGAGTGGTTAGGCTATACCGTTACGTTCCGCTCTCAGGAGACCTCTCCTGATATTAAGTGGATACGCTATGATGATTGGCAAAATATAAATGGCTTAACATTGCCTAAATCTCTCGCTTGGTATACCCTTGAAGAAAACCTACCGATAGAAGAGCGCAGCAGACGAGAGTTTGTGAATATCAAGTTGAGCGAGACCGCATTGCCAGCAAGCACCTTTGCGATGACAGAGAGTGCTGAGGTAGTGGAGTAAGACTTCAAGAGAGTTACCCGTACAAACGAAATAACGTTTTACATATAAAAGCACATGCCTCATTAAGAGACATGTGCTTTTATATTTTGGATCTAATTACCTTATTAGGAGAATCGTCGGTAGTTACACCCAATAATGCACCATCCATAGGTTGACTTATCCATCCTGCCTAAAAGATCAGATAGATACAATTTACTTTCGGGAATAGATATGCCTATTAAAGGCTGGCTGAAAGGTACGTGACTCTGTGGTACTACGTGTACCCTTAGATTGGAAATAAAAGATTGATCCGATTACAGGAAAAAATAGAACTACCATAAACCATTTGGTTAAAAACCTGAGGTTATGCGTATGTCTCTTCTGAAATAAGTCTCTAAAAGTCCAAACCCATAGTATGATGGCTAAAATATAATAGATAGCTAGAAAAGTTGCGATCATGATATACGTTTTAAATTAATTTCTAAAAGATAGAATCTTACACGTAGAAAACCTAATGAGCACACCCTATAATCGTAGGTCCCCACATCTTAGGTTCATAGCCCGTCCATGCGCTCATCAGTTTGATGAGCTCCAAGCTGTCGGTCTTCTTTTCATCTTTCTCGACATAAGACTCAATGAAATCATATACGTCTACTACTGTCTCAACCGTAATGTTTTTAGCCATAATGCCAGCGTATATTGGATCTTCAAGATAGTAGATGTATAGTGAGTGGTGATAGCCATACTTGTGTTAATGGACGGACGGACAACATCGGATCATGCATAAGCGGAGTCCTGAGCCGGAGGTCTAAGGATTACCTCTTTATCCTTTGTCATCTCGAGTTACTCATTTACTGATATCATTATCGATTTGCTGAGTCCGACCTCAAATAGCCGATAAAGTGTTGACAGCTGAAAGATGATCAGGAAGTATTTCATCACTCTTCTTTAGCATTGGGCTTGTTAATTCGAGATTACGAATCGGTATTAGTATCTATCTTTTAATTTGGCGAGTTCTATTTGCCAATTTAATCTGATCAAATCGCCCTCCTTGATCAGATTACGCCTTTAATTAAGGATTTCTGC
>CAZJTO010000451.1:0-2052 GCA_964548935.1 uncultured Saprospiraceae bacterium | reverse complement strand
TCTATTATCTACCCCCATCTGAAGCTGTCAAAATATTTGGGGAGAAGGGGAGTAAGGGCTTCTATGCCTTAATGGGATATGAGCGACCACTTAGTCACCCACAGAAACAACGGGAGCTGCTGGAATTTGAGATGGACAATTTCTTTAGCACTCTTGCTAATGATATTAATGAAAAAGCCTGGGCGGAGAAACTTAAGGAGATCCATAAGAAGATGCAAGACCGCTATCCAAAAGTAGGAGATTGGATTACGCCATTCACAACTAAGGCGCACAAGTATAATATCAATCTGGTCATCAAGAATAAGGAGATTATAGCGGCATATCGAGATGGTGTTGAGCGGATAGATGAGGATTCAAAAGATGTTTCTATAGATTTTATTGGGTTCAATTCTGCATCTAATGAGAGCAACTTCGTATCTACTGACACGGATTCGATATTAGATGATCTAAAGGCCCTCCATAGGTCAAGTGAGATAAACTCATTTTATAGAATTGGTGACTTTACTAATGAAGTAGATCTAAAAGGCTCCATCAATAAAAAAGACCTTATTGTTTCAGTGGAGGGAGAAATGTTGATTGAGGGCGTAGATTATACTATAGATGAGAAGACAGGAAGACTGAAGATAATTAATAGAACTTACAATAAAGCCGGAAAACAAATACATGTAAAGTACAATGAAGAAAGCTCTCATGAAGCATTACAAAATATATCTAACAGATCGAGTGCTACTGACAGGGTCTACAAGGTGGTCGACGAAATGCCGAGATTTCCCGGATGTGAACTCTTGGAAGGTACAGAGAAATCTAAAAGAGAATGTGCAGACGAAAAGCTCATAAAGTATATCAATAAGAATCTAAAGTATCCTCGAGAAGCTAAGATCAACAAAATAGAGGGGCGTGTATATGTACAATTCATCATAGAGAAGGATGGAACAGTTAGCAATACCAAAATCCTGAGGGATATCGGAGCAGGCTGTGGTGCTGAAGCGCTGAGAATAGTTGATAAAATGAATCAACTCTATGAGCGATGGATACCAGGTATGGAAAAAGGGGAGACAGTAAGAGTGCAGTATACCATGCCATTTACGTTTAAGTTGGAAGACCCTAACAATCTACCTCTATATATAATAGATGGAACTATAGTTGATGAGATCACCTTTGATGATTATTTTGAAGCAGAAGAAATTCAAGAATTCAGTAGCCTCAGTGTAGCGGATGCCACGAAAAAATATGGAGAAGAAGGGAAGAATGGTGCCTATGAGATTGTGTCTAAAAAGAATGGCGATATTCAAAATATCTTATCACAAAGTGAAAAGAACATTTATAAAATTGCATCAAGAGAACCGGAACTGAAAGATTATATTACTTACGCTACTGCCCGGCTCAATTTAGCAAAGTCACAAAAAGAATATAAGGTCGATCTCTATGATTATTATACTGGAGACTCTCCCAGAGAAGCTTTGGAGTATTTCGTCTCGGATATTGACAGTGATTTAATTGATGCTGAACAGGTAACAGAAGATGGATATTTCATTTTTAACCTTAAGGAGAATAATAATGAGACATCTCTAATAGAGATCATCTATGTTGATAAACAAGGATATGATCGCTATATCAATCAGAAGCGTAAGAAACTCAACCAACCGATCAAAGAAAAAGTAGATGAGGCCACAGATTCCTACGGATCTGAAAGTAAGGTTGAAGAAACTTCTATTCAAAAGAATAATGAGGGCTTCAATGGGATAACATACCTAATAGATGGTATTATATCCACTCAAGAGGATTATGATAAATTGGATAAAGAGAGTATCTCTTCTACCAGATCTTTTGATAATCTGAAAATTACAGATGCGACAGGAACTCAAGAATTAAGGGAGGTGATTGAAGTTATAACTAAGCATGACTCGAATTCTAAGAATAATGCAGCTCATATCATTCCCAGTTGGTGGGAAAATAAAATAGAATCAGAAAATGACACCATTATCATTTTTGATCCGGAGACCTTCACTGAGAAAATTATCATGCGGCCACAGTTAGATGCAGATTTCAGTA
>CAZJTO010000450.1:0-2052 GCA_964548935.1 uncultured Saprospiraceae bacterium | reverse complement strand
CACCAAGCATAGATCAAGGGATGTGCCATGTCGGTTTTAGGATCATTTTGGCAGGTGAGCTGTTGTTTTAGGTGACATTATGACACCTAAAATTGAAAACTGACTGCCATTATGACACTGTAGGTCATTTGCCATATGAGCAAAAGGATAGTTATGCGATCGCTTTCGCCATATTTGAAGGTTCAAGACAGATTCATTACACACGTGGTACAAACATTAGAGATAGTCTATCGCGATGATAACTTCATTGCCATCAATAAGCCTCATGGTCTTATTGTGCATCCTACGCCCATAGCACGTGATGCGACCGAGTCCGCATTGTTCATGCTTAAAAATCAGATAGGAGAGTATCTCTATACGGCACACCGGATAGATCGTAAAACCTCGGGAGTGTTAGTCTTCACTCTTACTAAAGAATCGCTCAAGCAGATTAGAGATCGGTTTGATCATCATCTCGTGCATAAGAGATATGTAGCGATCGTCAGGGGCCATTTCCCACCTGATGAACTTGTACTGGACCATCCTCTCATCAATGAAAATGGTGTGGAACAAGAGGCACTGACTACATTCAGATTGCTTGGGCAATCCGAAATACCGATATCATCAGGGCGCTACGAGAGTTCCAGATACTCCATTATCGAGTGCTTGCCTACCACTGGCCGATTCCATCAGATCCGCAAGCACCTGGCTCACTTAAGACATCCCATCATCGGCGACCGTCCTCATGGATGTAACAAGCAAAATCGATTCTTCAAGGCACAGTGGAATATGACCAATATGCTCTTGCATGCACGACAGCTATCGTTTGAGATAGGGCAGGAGACGTACCGTTTTGAAGCAGCATTCTCGGATGTCTATGTTAAGATTGCAGAAGAATTGGGATTAAGTTCTTACCTTAAGTAATCCAGTCTGACTGGAATTGTGTAAACTATAATTTTTGGCTCTTATCATACGTTTATATCAGATGTTTTGTGCGGCCCGAGTATGGATCTATCTAAGCTTGATGTTGAGCGCCATTTCGCTCTGCTCACAAGACAATTTTGAACCTATATTTCAACCCTTCAAGGGGACGGTGTATCGCCTTCCCTATGATAGTTTAAATCTTGGTCATAGACCCTATATCTACGAATTAGAACCATACCAAACCATTACATGGCAAGAGATTAATCAAGAATGGCGACCGTCTAAAGAACGGTTCCCGGACATAGACTTGACACAATCATTTGGGATAGATTTTAGATCGGCAGTAACGATTCCGACTGATGGTTTATATCTGTTCGGGATGAGATCTGATGACGACTCTGTCCTGTGGATAGATGGCATGAGAGTACTGAACAATAGCTACAACAGTTCAGCTCACCGAGACAAAAAGAAGAAGGCAATGGATCTGAGTGCTGACACGATTTACCTCGAGAAAGGCAAGCATGATGTCAAAATTTGGTATAGCCAGCTATATCCTACTAAGATGGGTGTTCAGTTTAGAGCAAAATTTATTGAGGCCGTCGATCGTGATGACTATATAGACTATTCGAGGCCGCTACGGTTGACCTATGAGTCAGCAGTGTATGAGCTAAGCTCCGACCATATATATAGGCTAGATAGATGGCTAGGTGGACTTGATACTAGTGGCAAAAACAAAAAGATTAAAATTACCGGATTTGCTGACGAAGTGGGCACTGACGAGGCCAACGATATCCTCTCGTTACAGCGAGCTCAAAAGGTGGGCGACTATATCATGTCGCATGTCGACTATCGGCGTACTGTGGACGTATTCGGTCAAGGTGAGTTAATAGGTGTTGGCGAGCACAATCGATACGTGACCGTCCAGCTAGAGTGAGCTTACTATCAACAAAACATAAAATAATCCACCATAGGATATAGACCCATATCAAACAGTCGCTGTTCTACATTGGCTTGTTCGTCGGGATTGGCGATGGCCACTATGATCTGCGGGAGAAACAACTCTACCAGGAGCTCAGGAGACTCCACAGTGACCCCATAAATGTTATGACCGATTTTCTTTTCGTTTTCGGTGATCCAGTATAGATCGGG
>CAZJTO010000449.1:0-2056 GCA_964548935.1 uncultured Saprospiraceae bacterium | reverse complement strand
AGTAATCTAAGCATAAGAACATAAATTTGGTTATGTCCGCAAGGTAACAATACCATAGTAGCTTACAGTACCCAATATAAGGGATATTATATAAGGGATATTATGGCTTAACTATACGATAGCTTTGCACATCTCTCTCTGTTATAATCTCTACGATATATAAAGCAGAAGGGAATTGTGACAGCTCTATGCGTGGATTAAGAGCATCGCCTCGTTGGAGCATTTGGCCCTTCAGATTGTAAAGTTGCCAGTCAAATTGTGATTCCTCCGTCTGTATGAAGGCAAAATTGCTTGCAGGATTAGGGACTATTAAAAACTCTTCTGCATCAGCAACAACAGGCTCTGTAGAGCTAACCGCCTCATTGGATACGAGCTCTGTCTCATAAAGTGTAATTCCACCTCGACCATTACCAAAAACAATCTCCAGGGAACCATCACCATCAATATCATCCAAATCTACAGTGGTACGCTCACCAATAAATACGCTATCAGATAAAATAGAAGTCAATGAAAAGCTATCTGAAGGAGCGAATTCAGAAATGTCTCCGTAGTACTGTATATCCCCGGCTTCGTTACTGGCAAGAAATTGCCACTGCTCGCCATTGTCATGAATCGCAGCAGAAGAAAAATTGCTGACGAAATTCGGATTCCTCAAAAATATATCACCAAATGCCGGGTCATTATTATCCTGTGTTTCAACAGGATTAAAGTCCGCTTCCTCTATCTCTCCAATGTTTTGAAAATAATTCAATGAACCCAAGCGATCATCCACGGAATTAAAATTCTGCTCGCCCAGAATGATATCGCCCAATCCATCTTGATTAAAATCAAAAATTGTTGGCGAGGCAAAAGCGCTAACATTAATATCAAACGCCTGATATACGGGTTGTCTAAAATCAAACACATTAGCCAATCCTGACTGATTTTCAACATAGTACAGATAGCCTACATCATCACCTATAAGCAGGTCTATATCACCATCTCCATCGAGATCCCCATCTGCAGGAGAAAACCATCTGGATGTCACATTAAACTCAGAAAAGTTCAGATAATCGCGATCTGTCAACTCATAAGCCGGTTCTCGAGGAGTACCAACATTTCGATATAGTTGCAGCCTCGCTTGTGGAGCTCCGCTTATTGCCGAGGTCCCCGAAGAACCTACTAAGATATCAACGAGCTCGTCGCCATCGGCATCAAAAAATATAGGCCTACTATGACGACCGTGAAACATCATGTCATCAATAAATAGATTAGTATCAACAAGTTCGTAGCCATCATCTGTACGTGTATAGTACCAGATAAAATCCTCCGTCTGTCCGCTGATCTGATCATTAGGACAGACAATTATACCCTCGGAATCAGGAAGCTCGACATTAAACGCAGATAGGAATACCTCCATCTGAGCAGGTACAGAGGTAGTTGGGAAGCGCAAATCGACCTCTGTGATCCAAGGATTCTCAAGAGATCCATTATTAGTCAATTGTACTAAGCCATCATAGGCAACATCTCCCAGGAGTAAGTCAGGTAAACCGTCATCGTTCTCATCAAATGCTGTGACTGTTGATCCACTATGTCTTGCTTCAGCGACATCATCATTAAACCTTTCGGCAAAAGTCGCACACTGCATATCATTCGGGCTCAAATCGATAACCTCTGAAAAAGCACCTTCTACAAACTTACCATAACACTGATCTCCTAACTCAAATACCATCGTATCTAGACTGAGATTTCTCTCGACCGCCATATTCTGATAAAAAGTAACAAATGATCCAGCTGGGTCAAATGCAAGGATATCTATATCCCCATCTTTGTCGATATCGGATATTTCAGGTAAATCAATAACACTCACAAATATCTGCGTAAATCCACGCCCAATAGGTATGAATAATAGGTCAAACGGGCGCTCTGGAAAACGCAGCATCTCATAAGACAGTCGTCCATTTTCGATACTTCCACGCCAGACTTCTACACCGGCAATAGTCGTCGTGGTAGGGCCTGAGAAGATATCCATGATACCATCATTATTAAAGTCCCGAAGGAGCATCCATGTCTGTGG
>CAZJTO010000448.1:0-2075 GCA_964548935.1 uncultured Saprospiraceae bacterium | reverse complement strand
TGTCCGCCAATTGCTTAGAAACAAAGTGTATTGAAAAGAAATAATAGCATACTACTGTCAACATGGTTACAACACCATAACCACCCAGTACCAGAATCTTATTGGGATGACGAAAAGAGGCCGTGCCAAATGGTTGAAATACAATCAATATAAAGGCAATACAAAAACCAACCGTACATCCTACAGCGAGATAGGTGGTATACTTAGGTCTTGGAAATGGTGTTAAAAGCATATGATTGTTACTAAGTTAGCAGTTCACCATTAATTCAGTCCTAATATGCTAAAGGAATTCCGACAAACGAGGCCACTATTTCTGACCATATTGCTGGGTGTACTGTTAGTTCCTGTGGTAATATTGATCAACTCCTTTAGTCCACCCGTGGAGAAGGCGCCTGAGGGTTACAATAGTGTGATCTTGGCATTTGAGTTTGTGTCTGATGAAGCGGAGCTACGAGAAGTATTGAGCCCATTGAGTCTTGCAGAAATCAATGGCTTGGATATGCTCAACAAAGTAGACTTTGCCTTTATGCTGCTCTATGGGGCTTTTCTCTTGAGTATTGTCATTGCGCTCAAAAAACTTCATAATCACCATTGGCTTAAGTATGTAGCTGGGATGATTATGTTGATTGTATTGTCAGACTTCTTAGAAAACTTACAACTCCTGAACCTTACAGAACTCTTCAGATCTGGTGATATATCAGTGCAAGGGACAATAGACCAGTTGGCCTTATTCACTTGGCTCAAGTGGATCTTACTTGCCATTGTCATTGGCAGTATTGGCTACTCTCTTATAACTGCAGATCGATTTAAGTGGGTAGGTTATTCACTATTCATCCCTATAGTACTAGGAGTGTCGGCTATATCATTGCGCACTCCTATAATTGAGGATACGTTTGGGACCAGTATATTTCTGTGCTTTACGATCCTGTGGGTGCTGAGTGTATTTTATAAGAGGAGGCTTACTTGATATCAATTCATGGTCAAAAGCAATGATTGGATCATTTCGGACTATGATCTTCATCAAGTTCTAAGACTGGTTCTGTCTAGCATTAAAGGCGATCATCCAGTTGACACCAAATCTATCTTGACAAGATCCAAAATACGCACCCCAAAAAGTCTTCTGCATCGGCATCGTCACGATTCCGTTCTCTGCTAAAGCATGGTGAATACGATCGGCATCTTGACTCCCATCAGTCTGAATCGAAACAGAAAAATTATTGCCAACTTCTAATGTAGGACCGAATCCTGATACTCTATCGCTCCCTTGTATTATGGAGCCATCCACCAAATCCAGTGTTATGTGCATCACCAAATCCTGATGTGTTTTGGGTATAGGTGGAAAATCGGGGTTCGCCGGCATATCTCTATATCGACTCTTCATTGAAATATGACCACCTAAAGTCTCAGCGTAAAAGTCAAAAGCTTCTTCACAATTGCCAGGATATACTAAATAGATCGATGGCGATTTCATAGTGATTAGTTTTTTCTAAAGTAAACAAATCAATAGAGTACATAACTCAATAACGGCGATACATGATCGAAAATATCTATAGTTCGGGAGTTAAGATGACACAATAATAATTCCTGTTTCTAAGGAGGTTTTTAAATGTCAATAGTTGAATCACTTACCAAGAGGGGGATAAATCATTATTTTTAGTCACCAACCCATACAACTTACATTATGAATACTACCCTATCCTATTCCCTACTGACACTATTGATCTCTTTGGCATTGAGCATGACGAGCATAGCTCAGGACGACATTGTCAGCCAAATCGAAGAGATAGCCATCATAGATCAGAAGGTGATGATGCCGATGAGAGATGGTATCAGATTATGCACTGATATCTACAGACCCAAGACAGATGAGCCTGTCCCTGTGATCTTCTCACGTACGCCCTATAACTTCAATAGCTGGAGAGATGGGGAGCAACGTACCCGTACGATGCAGCGAGCTTACGAGGCAGTTAAGCGTGGCTATGCCTACGTCGTTCAAAATGAGCGTGGACGATACTTCTCTGAGGGAGAATGGGATATCCTTGGAGTACCACTCACAGATGGTTATGATGCTTTCT
>CAZJTO010000447.1:0-2079 GCA_964548935.1 uncultured Saprospiraceae bacterium | reverse complement strand
GAAATCATAGATCCTGAGACTGGATTGACACTAGTAGTTGAGCCAATAGAAATACTTATTGACTTTGCAAGTGAAGGCTATAGAGTCACAGGAGATCGCCGAGCTATACCAAGCCGCATACTTGACCTCAATAGCACAATCCAAGCGTTTCCTACTGATTACGCCATGATCACTGAGGGGCGCGAAGAGATGTATAAAGCGTATACTAGTATTGTATCAAGACACATAGAATAACAGAGAATGAGGAGAGGTTTTAACATATCATCTGTAAACCTCTCCTTATTTTTATAGCATGTCTCTTAAGGATGCAAGGATGTTGAAGAAGACTCAGGTTTTTGGTTATATATCAATGACCATGATCTCGATTATGATCTTCAACGCATGTGGAAGCAAACAAATATTAGTGGAGGAACCAGTTTATCAAGACATAAGAAAACCCATCAGAGACATTCCATTGTCTACTTTGGCATTTGAGTATAATATCAACAAACGTGCACTTAACAACTACATCAATGGCTCTCTGGACAGTCTATTCACTGCGTCCATTGAGGCCGATAAAGGCATCGAAGTAAAAATAGCTCGACTATCATCGAGTCATATCGAGTTACAGGACAAACAAGTACTCATCAAATTGCCCTTAAAGCTTGACGCCTACAAAGACTCATTCTTAGGTCAGTGGAGCGCTTATGGCGAAATTGATCTCACTATCATCTCAAATGTAGACATCAGTGCCGACTGGAAGATGAAGACGGCCACAGAAATCGCGGATTATCAATGGATCCAAAAGCCCACAGTGGGCGTAGGATTTTTAGATATCCCACTCGGCCCATTTACGACAGAGATATCCGAACGGATAAAACCAATCGTAGAGAATGGCATAGACAAGGCTCTACAAAACAACTTTGATTTAAAAAATCAAACAGAACTATTACTTAGCCCCATCTTAGAGCCTTACGAGCTTGATCAGGCCATAGGTGGCTGGATAGACATGACCACTGATAGCATACACTTCTCCCCATGGCAAAATGGTGAAGACTATATTACGGGTAGAATCTATGCCCCATTCAAGACAGCAGTGAGGTCGCAAGAACCAGCATCTGACAGCCTCAAGTCCTTGCCGCCTTTCACTTGGAATAACAAGATTGGTTCTATCAGTACTTTTCAGATTTATGCTGAATTAGGGTATGATTATCTCAATAATCTAGCTAAATCGAACTTAGTGAATAAATCATTTAGCAATGGTGGGCGAACCGTCAAGGTTGAAGATCTGAATATCTATGGCAAACCTAATCTCATCTCTGTAGACATCGAGACTTCAGGATCATTCAAAGGCATAATTAGTATAGAAGGGCTACCTGTTTACAATGATGGCATCCTCAGCGCGAAGAATGTGACTTGGTCTTTGAAAACTAATAACATACTGCACAAGACAGCTGCCTGGATCAAAAAAGGCCATATCCATGATGAGCTGAATAAGGCACTGGTGTTTGACCTGAATGAATACGTCACTACTGCACAAGAAGGTTTATATGATGCACTAACTGATTTTAGGACCAAGAACAACATCGACTTACAACTCGACTGGGGACCTTACGATATCGACCATCTAGAGCTTGACCACTATGGTATAGACGCTTTACTTAAGCTTGACGTCGAGATTAAGACAATAATAGATCAAGTGCCTCAAGAATTTTGATCTTCTGTCCAATAAAGAAGGAACTTTAACCCTATTATTATTGTTTTGACAAAAAGAAATACACTAACCATGGGCTTTTTAAAAAGACTTAAAGATTCGCAACGTTCAGATATTCCTGAGAGCTGGACACCTATCAGCAAAATTGCTGATCTCAACCAAGTAGATGAGGCTTCACAAGAAAAGCCTGTAATGCTATTTAAGCACAGTGTGACTTGTGGAATCAGTAGTGGAGCTAAATATCGTCTTGAGTCAGATTGGGAAAATTTGAGTTTGGATTTACCATGTTTCTACCTTGACTTGCTGAGTCACAGAGACGTTTCTAACGCAATTGCCGAGAGGTACAAAGTAGTGCATCAGTCCCCTCAGATCTTGATCATAAGCGG
>CAZJTO010000446.1:0-2087 GCA_964548935.1 uncultured Saprospiraceae bacterium | reverse complement strand
GCTACCTCGACCATGCTTGGCTTAGCAGGGATGATCATGATCCTTGGACTGATCATCTATATGGCGCTGGACAGCAAGGCTCGTGGGCTAGTCTGGTATATGTACAAGAGCATGATGAGGTGGATCACGAGCTTATTTGTCCAAATAGACCCGATCGGCATTCTAAAAAATTATGTCGATGAGATGAGCGCCAATCTTAAGAAAATGAATAAGCAGATCCTTCAGCTCAGAGGGCAGATGCATAAGCTTAAGGAGCTCATCTTAAAAAATAAAAAAGAAATCGCTTCTAATTTATCTCTTGCTCAGGCAGCGAAGAAATCTGACGAGAAGTCTCAGATGATCCTACGCAGTCGGAAAGCTGGACGCCTCAAAGAGTCCAACATCAAGTATGAAGCGTTATATAGCAAGATGGAGATACTCTATCGAGTCCTTAAGAAGATGTATGACAACTCTGAAATTCTTAAGGAAGATGTCGCAGATCAAGTGGAAATCAAAGAGCAGGAACTCAAAGCCATGAAAGCCAGTCACAGTGCGATGTCAAGTGCGATGAATGTTATCCGAGGCGACAAGGACAAGAGAGCCATGTTTGAGATGGCCCTGGAGCAGGTTGCGGACGACGTAAGCAACAAGGTGGGCGAGATGGAGCGATTCATGGAGATGTCAGAGAGCTTCATGAGTAGTATAGATCTGCAAAATGGCATATTTGAAGAAGAAGGCCTAAAAATGCTCGAGCAGTGGGAGCAGGAGAACTCGCTCATCTTACTCGATGAAAAAGAAGCACTCTTGCTGGAAGGAGAGCAGGTTGAAACTCTTGACCTAAATGAAACAATGGTTAGTAAAGAGCGAGTGGAACGAGCCAATCAATACGACTCCCTATTTGATTAACTAACAAAAATGGATCAGACAATTGATCCTAATTGACAGGAACCGTAATACTGTTAATTCCTCAGACGTCATGTCCTTTAAAATTTTCGGACATTTGCAACATTAATTACATATATAAAATTCAAACACAAACACAAAATGGCCCAACGACTAACTATGTTTTCTAAGCTATTGATCACCATCTTGATCGTAGGTGCAATAGTAAGTGCCGCTTGGTATTTTCTTAACAATACCTCTGTCGGATCTAATCTGAAAGATCAAGCGGAAGCAGAAACAACAAGTACGACTACATCAAGCAGCGAGAAGAAAAGTCCATTTTCTTTTGGCAAGAAAAACAATGATGACGATGTCATCAAGATAGGCGTCGTTACATGGGGTGGATATGCTGGTGGACAATATTTTAATGAAGGATTTGAGGCGAGTGAAGAATCACGATTTTATAAAGACTATGGACTTAAAGTTGAATTTGAAGTCTTAGATGATTTTGAAGCGTCCCGTAATGCGTTTAGAGCTGATGAGGTCAATCTATTGTGGAATACAATCGATGCCTTTCCTACAGAAGTAAATGGTCTTGGTGACTTCGATCCAGTGATCGTATGGCAAGCAGATTGGTCACGAGGAGGAGATGCCATCGTAGCACGTCGAGGGATTTCCAAGGTATCTGATCTACGAGGCAAGAAGATCGCCGTAGCGGAGCTTACTCCTTCACATTCATTTTTATTGTGGATGTTAGATGCAGGTGGCTTATCGCTCGACGATGTCACTATTGTGCCTCAGGCGAGTGCTATCGACGCTGCAGAAGTATTCAAGGCTCAGCGTGTAGATGCTGCCGTAGTCTGGAGTCCCGATGACATACTTAGTTTGGAAGCGGTTCCTGGTTCAAGGGTGCTGGAGAGTACGAGATCAGCAGCCTATATTATTGCGGACGTATTTATGGCTAAGAGAAGCTACGTTAAGGAAAATGAACAGAAACTCGCGAAAATATATGAAGGATGGATGAGAGGTGCTGCAGAGATCAACTCTGACCCTACTGCTCGCAGACACGCTGCAGATATCTTAGCTCGAGAATTTACGGAGCGAGGTACGGCATTGACTACTGGCGAGGCTGATGAGATGATCGGCAATGTGCGACTCACGACTCACGGAGACAACAAAAATTTCTTTGGCCTCAATTCTGGCTACAAAGGAGTTACAGGTAACGA
>CAZJTO010000445.1:0-2098 GCA_964548935.1 uncultured Saprospiraceae bacterium | reverse complement strand
TTGCAACTATTTACCACCACGCCAATCCTATCATTATGACAACAGAACAAAACATTACAACGATAGATACCCTATACAATGCCTTAGCCGCTGGGGATGTGCCCACCGTAACTGGATTGATGCATCCTGCGATCCAATGGAATGAAGCTGAGAGCAACTCTCTTGCTGATGGCAATCCCTATATCGGTGCAGATGCCATTGTAGCCGGCGTGTTTGGGCGTCTCGGTGATAACCATGAGTACTTTGGTCTCAAGGATATCACGTTGCACGGTATGGATAACAACATGGTCCTGGCTACCCTGCGGTACGATGCCAAGGTGAAAGCTACGGGTAACGCCTATAATGCACAAGCGGCGCATCTCTGGACGCTCAATGATGAGGGCAAAGTGACTGCCTTTCAACAATATATCGATACTAAGAAATTGGCCGACGCCGAGGGATAGTCGTTTTCTTAGCCACTATACTCTGGTGTTGCCTCCTTTTCCACCAGTCCTATATCGTGTATCCCCTACTGGGCCCCTTGATTCCTTGAGCAAGCATAGGAACGGAACACTCCACATCGCTCCGTATCCATCGGCAGCGCCATCGCTAGCAGCTTTCCTGTTATTTATAGCGATATATGACTGAGAACAGCTTTCAATTAATAAATTTGTGCGTGACTGACTATGTCCAAAACAGATTTTTAGGAATTCCTATTCTGCACCAGTTAATTACTCCTAATATCCATCCTGTCCATAGGCTGTCATCGATAGATCATAACTCTAACTATTATAGACTATGGAATTAACTAACAAACAATTACTCAGCATCGGATTAATCGCGAGCATAGTCGTCGGTATAGGTGAGTACATGCTGCATTATTTGCCGACAGGTCCAGGTGGAGAGATTAGCATGTTACAAGATGTACCCCTTGGTAGAGCATCCACAGGCCATTTCTTTGTTGTGTTTGGTGCACCCTTGTACTTCGCCGGATACTATGGACTCAAGAAGATTTTTACGCCCACCAGCACACTTTTAGCTGGCTTACTATTTATTGCGGGTGTATTATCATTTTCAATTGGAGGCGTCTGGGTTTCTTCGAGATATTTCGCCGCAGAAGTGTTGCAACGGAGTGTTGGTACTGCCGATCACGCATTTTACATGCAGTCCTATGAGGAGCACTATCAGGTACTGGTCTGGGCGCTGAGGATATTAGTAGCTTCCGTATCGGTGTTTTATATAACACTGATCCTTAAGAACAAACAAGGCTTGCCTAAGTGGCTGGCTATATTCAACCCAATCATACTATTGATCATTGTGATTTCTTCACTACTGTGGTTTGAAGCATTGGGCAATCATATTGCACCGATCGCCATGAATGTGACACATTTTATATTTTTTGGGATATTGCTTTTTCAATTAAACAAACAAGCGGCAAAATGAAAAAAATACTCATAAGCATACTGGCTATACTACTCATCGCAGTCGTAGCGATACTGTTCTTTTTTAAATCAGACAGCAGCAATCCGTATCCAGAGACCCGTTGGGGCAAATTTGGTGCGTCATGTGCTGCCGAGGATGTGCCAGCGGATAACTTTGGTCGCAGTTTTCAAGGCTGTGACTACTCTGTGCCAGAGGCTGAGATACCCGTTTTTAACTCCAGCAATCTCGCTTGGAAAAATGAATTTGACAACACCAAGTCACTTCCTATCATGGGATCTGCCATGATCGATGTGGACAATGACGGTATCGATGAAGTATTCTTAGCAGGTGGGGTGAATCAACAAGATGCACTCTTGCAATACAAGGATGGCGGCTTTAGTCCATCGGCTATTAAGTTGCCTTCTAAGCCTGCCAATTCCAGCACATTTGGTGCGGTATCTTTTGATTTGGATGAAGATGGTAACACTGATCTCCTGTTAACTGGAGACTATGGCCTGTTGTGGTATAAGAACACAGGATCGGGTTTTGAAGTGACTGAGATAGATGTTCCGTTAAACGAAAAATCAGTTGCGGCATCCATCACACTTGGGGATGTCGATCATGATGGCGATGCAGATATGTTTGTGAGTGCCTACATCAAGTTGAACCGCATGGAGGGACAGACGATATTCAAGGA
>CAZJTO010000444.1:0-2104 GCA_964548935.1 uncultured Saprospiraceae bacterium | reverse complement strand
CACGAGTAAGGGCACAGACGGCCCGGGGAAGGACTTAATGTTCATGGGAATTTAAATTTGCGAAAGCTGGTCTTCTGATATCAAGACCAGCTTTTTTTATTTCCCTTTTTTTAGAATAACCAATATCAGAATACTACAGCTATAGTAAATCCAGGACGGATCAGATCAAGATCAAAATTAGACTCAAAGGGATCTCCAAAGTTGAAATCGAATCCCCTAATGTTCCCACTAACAGTTTGGTACAGGAGATTTAAGGAGAGTTGTATATTATAATTTTGCCGATTAGCAAGAGTAGTTCCAAACTGAAGTTGACCATATACTCCACCATTGAAGTCGTACTCAGAGTTAAAACCAAATCGCTCTGTATCAATCCCAACTCCATATCCCAAATCAAGCTGCAAAAAAGGTTTAAGCGTTTTTGATTCCTTAAACACATATCGTGATGATGCGTGCAGTGGCAGAATGCTCATATCAATTCTTTCGAAGCCAATAAACCTCTGGTGAGTATTATAGGAGATACCACCGCCCACTCCTAATCTATCATTGAGCATCTTAATCACATCAAAAGAAGCCAGTAATCCTCCGCTTCCCCCATCACCAAAAGTAAATCCAACAGATATGACTTTTATTAAATCCTTGTCGACAAAGGTCTTAGGCGGTATGATCGGCTTGGTGGCAGTATTTCTCCGCACCACCCTACTATCATCTACAGGCCCAACCGCTGATATGTACTTGTAGCCTATCTCCAGCGTATCTCCAGTAAGAATAGTAATAGTAACGGCATAGTCGTTATCCTCGAGGATGGTTCCGAGTAATCTACTTCCATCCTTTAATTCTACAATCTGAGGGGGCGGATTTTCTTGGGACTGTCCAAGAAGCGCTATTGTGGTTGCAGAAAAAAGTAGGACTAAAAAGGTTTTATATGCCTTGAAGATCAAAATAGAATCTCACTAAGAGCGCTAAATTGGACGCCATCAACACCATATTGTACCAAACCCTGCTCAGAGGCTAAGAGCACGACATCCGTCCTTGTAGGATGAGCGATAATGTCGTAGGCACTGATATCCCGAATAAATGTGATCTCACTCAATGCAGACCTATTGCTTGCATCAAATATTCGCAGACCATTGTTTCCTTCCCCTACATATAAGACATCTCCAATTAGAGACAATCCAAAAGGGCTAGTCATAGGAATCTCTTGGATTAAAAATGGATTCCGAGAGTTATTGATATCAAGCACATTTAGACTATTAACATCTCCAGGACATTCATCACCGCTACGAAGTGTCAGATAGGCAATACCTCCTGCTATTGGAAGAACAGGATCGCATCCGGTAGCATGGAAATATTCTCCTTCCCACTGAATATTAGAAGTTGTTAGACGATGGATTGACATTCCATTTTGGCTGCCGATATACAATAAATCATCTTCAGCAAAGATCGTCTCCATCTGCCATCCTATGCGCTCGGTAAAGCGATATGTGCTATGCTCAGATATCTGATCATCAGCGATATCAAAGCTAAAAATCTGTGCGCGATTAATGATAAACATAGCCTCGTCTACGGTAGCTATTCTATTCGCTGTACCGATCGCGCTTCCATTAGAGATGAACGAAGTAGGGATAGCTGACTCGTCCAATAGCACATCTGTGTCATCAAAGAAAAAAGTACCACCATCAAAGAGCAGGTCATCGCAATGAGTATGCTCTGTAACTTGTTCAATATTGAAGCCGCTTAACACATGATTATCAGCATTTCTAAATTCTATCGGAAAGGCCTCTTCCATGCGATCGGCAATCCTAATGTTATTCATGTCAGATATATCAATCTTGATCATATCGTAAAAAGCATTGCTATAGATATAGTCACCCTCTACATAGAGCTGAGTACTCCCAGGAACATTTAAGAAGCTTATTGGTGTCGGATTGGAAGGATCCGTATTGTCAATAATATGTATTCCTGTGCCTCGATCGCCAATGATTAATAGCTCTGCGCTAACATAGATTTTACCCGGCTGCTCAATAGTGCGTGCTGACTCAACTAAGTCATCTACTCGCATTAAATCTAAGTCAGTATAGATTGCGGACATCTTAGTATACGTAAT
>CAZJTO010000443.1:0-2110 GCA_964548935.1 uncultured Saprospiraceae bacterium | reverse complement strand
GGATTGCGCCCTATCAACCCAATGTACATTGGGCCTCTGAGCACATCACAGACTTCACCATCGTAGCATGGGAGGGAGATGGTCATTTTCTTCCCAATACCAAAATTGATACAATATTACCTCAACTCTTGTCACTAGTCGGGCCAGACGTTAAGTCTGCCAACTAATCTGGAAAAAACGCTTCTCACTCTCTTCACTATAAGTACAATCCTTTTTCTTTGTAATTCATACACCCACTTTGTTTAAAAAGCGATTACATGAGCACACTTGACCTAAGTATAGAAAAGAAGGCACTGGCATGGATTAATGGAGATTATGACTCAGCTACCAAAGATGCAGTCAGATCAATGCTGGTAGATGGTCAGCACGACATGCTAACAGATGCATTCTACAAGGATCTTGAGTTTGGCACAGGTGGCTTGCGAGGACTGATGGGCCCTGGCACTAATAGGGTCAATCAATATACTTTAGGTATGGCGACTCAGGGCCTATGTAACTACCTGAACAAACGATATCCTACCGAGCAGATCAGTGTAGCCATAGCTCATGATAATCGCAACAACAGCAACACCTATGCACAAGTAACAGCAGGTGTATTCTCGGCCAATGGGATCAAGGTTCATTTTTTTGATGGACTAAGACCTACACCAGAGTTATCGTATGCCATCAGGGAGTTAGGCTGCCAAGGCGGTGTCATGCTGACAGCAAGCCACAATCCTAAGGAATACAATGGATATAAGGCTTACGGTCCAGATGGGGGACAATTGGTGACACCCCATGACAAGATGGTTATTGAGGAGGTCCGTAAGATCAAGGATGCGTCAGAGGTTAACTTTGAGCGCAATGATTCTCTAATCGTTACTATTGGGACCGACATGGACGATCGTTATATTAGAGAACTTGTGAGGCTCTCTGTCAACAAAGATGCGATCGCCAATCAGAGCGATCTCAAAATAGTCTTCTCTCCGATTCATGGCACTGGTGGCGTGTTAGTTCCTCCCGTACTCCAGGCTATCGGATTCGATAACGTAACTGTTGTTGAGGAGCAGATGGTAGTAGATGGCAATTTCCCAACCGTCGTATATCCCAATCCCGAAGAACATGAAGCACTTAACATGGCCATTCAAAAAGCCAATGATATTGGTGCCGACCTCGTCATGGCGACAGACCCTGATGCCGACAGAGTCGGTATAGCAGTCCGCAATACGTCAGGCGATATTGTACTCTTAAATGGCAACCAAACTGCAGCCTTACTGGTAGAATATATGCTCGAGGCCTGGGACAAAGCTGGCAAACTCACAGGTGACCAATATATCGTCAAAACCATAGTGACTTCATACTTATTAGACAAAATCGCAGCCCATAAAGGAGTGAAGTGTTACAACACCCTCACTGGGTTTAAGTGGATCGGTGCAATGATGACTCAGTTGGAAGGTCAGCAGACCTTTATCGTAGGTGGCGAGGAAAGCTATGGATATCTTGTAGGGGAGCATGCTCGCGATAAGGATGCAGTAGTATCGTGCGCCATGATTGCTGAGATGGCCGCATATTATAAAGATCAAGGCAGCAGTCTATATGAAGCCCTGATTGAACTACATAGAAAGTATGGCTTGTATCTTGAAAAATTGGTGTCAATCAAAAAAACAGGTAAGTCTGGAGCAGAAGAAATCAAGGCCATGATGCAGGGGTACAGAGACAACCCTCCATCAACTTTGGGCGGGAGCATAGTAGTGATGATTAAAGATTATGCTGCGAGCCAATCAAAGAACATAGAAGACGGCACCATTGAGCCTATAGATCTGCCGAGCTCCAATGTGTTACAATTTTATACTGAGGATGGTAGCATCATATCTGCTAGACCATCAGGGACTGAGCCAAAGATTAAATTTTATTGCAGTGTCAAAGATGACATGTCTGCCGATGACGATTACGAAGTAACCACGGCAAAGCTCCAACATAAGATAGACGCATTGATGGCTGATCTAATGGGTAAATAAATTTTAAAATAATAGGGCTCTCATAATCTCAAATGCCATCAATATTGACACGACTCTACAGGCAGAATAAACAATAGTTTGTTTTTGTCTGATTCTTTGCACTCTTTTCAATC
>CAZJTO010000442.1:0-2116 GCA_964548935.1 uncultured Saprospiraceae bacterium | reverse complement strand
ACTAAGTTGCCATCTCCTCCATAGAGTAGGAATATGACGTAGTGCAGTTTGTCTTCTTCAACCCTAAATTTGGATAGATCTTGATCTGAGGCCTCATCGCCAAAGGCCTCTTCGTCGCCCCGTAAGAATCGGAGCATTTCTCGAGCATAGGTTTGCTCGTCGGTATTATTATGTTTCAAGATTACACCTCTAAGCGCATTGATATATTCATTTTGGCCATCGATGTTGCCGATAGCCATCGCTCGTAGAAGATCAAACTTAGGAGCCATTTTATGTTCTAAACCAAAATCCTTTCGACCTTGCTCGAGTCTGTCAAATACCAATTGGAAGTTGCCACTCTCAAATTCTTCATAAGTATTTTCGTAGTAAAGCTGAATTTTCTTTTCATCTGTTAATAAAGCTTTTTCGTTGGTTGGGTCATTGAGAAATATTGCAAATGGCGAGCTAGGGAATTCATTAATTAGCTTGTTTTTGTAATAGTCAGCTTTATTCTGATTATTTATATCTACATAGTTCAGGTAGAGGTAGTAATAAGCTTCCACTCTGTGTTCTGTGTCTGGATATCGCTCTAAGAGCTCCATGAGAGTCTCAATAGACTTGGGATAGTTTTCTATGTACGTTCTTAATCCAGTGCCGAGTTCAAACATCGCTTTTTCGATTTGATCTTTAATCTCTGACTGAGATTGCTCGTCTGTCGGAATATTACGTACAATTTTATTGATTTCTTCGGTATAGTCTTCCTCTTGCTTAACTACGGCAACATCGAGCTCTTCATCTATTCCTGAAGAGTTCTTGTTAGCTCGGCGCCAGTTGTCTTCGAGTGGGCGTGAGCCCCAGCGTTTGTTGAAGTCTTGGCGCCCCTTAAGTACAGTAGATGGGTTATATGCAAAGAATCTGCTATTTCCTGAGGATACCGAGGTTGTAATTGATATTTGATTGCCTTCTTCGACTTGCTTTTGCTGCTCCTCTCTAACCTTTTTTGCTTGCTCAAGCGCAAATGCTTCTAATTCCCTGGGGCTGAGACTCCCCAATCGTAAGAGGCTATCTTTGAGCTCAATGATCTGTATGTTAGAAGCGATGCTTTTTAAATTAGCGGCATATCGCTCTACTGTAACGTATCGCTCATCCGCCTTTGGCATAATAGTAAGAGTACTGTCGAAATAGTTTTTAGCGTTGACGTATTCTTCCCGAGACAGATAGAGCGTGGCTAGTCTGTTATAGATCTCTGTTTTGTTAGATCCAGTACTATACGCCAGTGCTTCGTTGAATTTTTCGAATGCCTCTGAAGTTCTGCCGTCTGCTAGTAAAATTTCCGCCTGAGTGAAGTATATAGAGCCTTTATAAGGCTCATTTTTACTCTCATTGGCCAGTCTTTTAAGTTTCTTGATGGCATTATCACTGGTGGTTTCTCCAGCTGCCCAACCATTGCGCAATTCGTTCATTTGCGCATGGAGCTCCATTTCAAATGAGGCCTTGTATTTATCTACATTTGAAAATGCCTCGCTCGCCTCTGCGGCATTTCCTTTAAGCTGGTGAATCTGCCCTTTTATGAACGATAATCGAGCTCTGAGCCTCTTATCTTTATTAGCCTCGATGGCAGTATCAAGACTTTTTAGGGCTTCACTATAATCCTTCATCTTGATATGCATATCAGCCCTTACTACATGTGACTCTGAGAGAATCTGATTGGTGGCATAACCATCCTCTGCGATTTTGTCTAAGTAATACTTAGCGTCAAGCCATTTATCTCTTTTGATATATGACTTGGATAACCACAACATTCCTTCGTAGTACGCGGGACCATGCTTTAAGAATCCTGCGTCAAAAGGGTTTTCTGTCAGTTTTTTCTTATGCTTTTTTTCTTCTGCTAAGGATTGTAAGTAAGCTTCATCCTCATTAAGCTCTTCTGGGGGTGCCTCAATGGACCCATTGTCGGCGACTCCTTCTATTTTATCTGTAATCTCTGCAGCCTTCTCTTTGGCGTCATCCAAAATGTCTTTAGGCGTTCGTTTTTTTGAGTCTTTCTTTCCTCTATCTTTCTTGGCTTTTTTTCGAGCTTTCTTCTCGGCTTCTCGAGCCTTCTCGGCTTCTTTTCGCGCCTGGTCTCGCTCCTGCT
>CAZJTO010000441.1:0-2118 GCA_964548935.1 uncultured Saprospiraceae bacterium | reverse complement strand
GGTTGTGGTGAGACTCAGAAGTAGGCAGATGAATCTAAAGATCTTTGAGAGCTATAAACTCTGGCACGTCGAGCATGATCGCCTTGATAACGGATTTACATCGATGTCGAGAAGTGTATACGAGTTTGCCTCTCACAGTACAGATTATCGCCGCTCTATATTGCAGCGTGATGAACCGCCAATACCTGTCGACGAGCACCTCGATATTGCGTATATCTCAGAGATGACTTCAGAACAAAATGAGTTATACCAAGAGGTCATCCGTGCTCAAGGATACCACCTACTGTGGGGCCCGCCAGGGACAGGCAAGACGAGTATCATGCTGAAGTACTTGACCAAGTACTATCTGGAGCATACGCCACGGCGAATCCTGTTATTGGCATATACGAATAGAGCCGTAGATGAGATATGTACTACTATCAAGCGTATTGATGAGCATATAGATTTTATACGTGTCGGCTCACGCTACAGTACACACGCTGATTATCGCAGCCATCTGTTGAACGAAAGACTCTCGCAGTGTAGCAATAGGAGTGAGGTAATTGAAACCTTGTCAACACAGCGTCTATACACTGGAACAATAGCGTCGATATTAGGTAAGGCAGATCTCTTTAGGATATTATCGTTCGACTTGGTCATGATTGATGAAGCTTCTCAAGTCCTGGATGCACAGTTGATTGGACTTTTGGGCAGATTTAAGAAATTTGTGTTGATCGGAGATCATAAACAGCTGCCTGCGGTCACCCATCAGTCCCTCGATCAGAGTACTATAGTTCACGAGGAACTCAATGCTTTAGGCATTACCAATCTTTCCAATTCCTTGTTTGAACGCATGTACCTGCAAGCAGTTGAAAAAGGATGGACACATGTCTATGGACAGCTTAGTCAGCAAGGAAGGATGCATCAGGATCTAATGTCTTTTGCTAACGATCAGTTCTATGAGGGTTCTCTTAATATCCTTCCCAACCTTGACAGATTGACCGCTACAATGGCCGCTTCTGAGAATGCAATCAACTCTCATCGCTTGCTATTTATCCATACAGATGCGGATATCGAAAGTAATAGTATAAAGATCAATCAGTCCGAAGCGTTAGCCTGCAAGCATGTCTTAGAAGGTATATTACCTGATTTAGCTGAGGATCAATCTATCGGTATCATCACTCCGTACCGAGCGCAGATCGCCTGTATACGTCAGGCAATCTCGACTATCGATCATCCTCTTATTGCTGATATTACTATAGATACGGTCGAGAGGTATCAGGGAAGTGCCCGGGACATTATTATCTTATCAACCTGTGTGAACTATCCGTTTCAGCTGCGCAGCCTACAATCTCTATCGGATAAGGGTATAGACCGAAAACTCAATGTAGCATTCACTCGAGCACGAGAGAAATTCATATTGATAGGCAACCGAGATATCTTATCTCAGAGTCGGAGTTACAAAGAAATTATAGCTCGCTGCCACGAATACCTACGATAATCTATCAATCTATACCGAGGTATTTGTGTGTCTGGAGGCTCAGAGACCATTTAGGATGTTCCTTGACATATGCGATACAAGCTCTTATATGATCACCTTGATTTACATCATCGAGAGGTTGCAAAGAGAAATGGTCAAACTGTAGATGGGTATATTGATCAGGGGTGTTTTCGACTTGTGGATAGACTAATTTGAGTTCGTCGCCAGCGTTCACAATCAAACTGGTATCAGCTTTAGGACTCACACAGATCCAGTCAATTCCATTGGGCACCTTGACCGTGCCATTAGTCTCAATGGCAATATAAAATCCTGATTTTTTGAATTCTGAGATTAGTTCCTCGTCCAGTTGTAATAATGGCTCTCCACCAGTACATACTATGAATGGCTGCGAATTAGAATCCTGTGGCCATAGAGACAAGCAGAGACTGGTCAGATCAGCAGCGGTGTATTTGCCGCCATTTTCACCATCAGTACCCCAAAAATCTGTATCACAAAACTTGCAGATTGCGCTATTGCGATCTTTCTCGAGTCCTGACCAAAGGTTGCAACCAGAAAACCGACAGAACACTGCAGGTCGTCCAGTATGGACTCCTTCTCCTTGTATGGTATAATATATTTCTTTGATGGCGTACATCCTA
>CAZJTO010000440.1:0-2131 GCA_964548935.1 uncultured Saprospiraceae bacterium | reverse complement strand
AGCTTGATATACAGCAGTGGACATACAAGACTCGACCAGATGAAAAGCATGTTGGTCCCGTAGCTGAGGACTTCTATGAAGCATTTGGTCTAGGCCAAGGTGACCAAAACATCTCTACCATTGATGCGGATGGTATCATGATGCTCGCTATTCAAGAACTTAATCGAGAATTAAAAAAGCAGAACGAGGAATTGAGAAAAGAAAATGAACGCATTTCAGAACAGAATCTACTAATCTTACGAAGGTTAGAAGCGTTGGAGAATGGAGCTATGATCAAGCAAAAGCAAGAACATTAATACCTCTTTGCGCCGCATCAAGCGCTTTTTAAAAGGTTGACTTGACCGATATGATACAGGTCATGCTGTATGATACCCTTGAGCATAATGTTGTATGAAAACACTTTTCCCGGCATTTTGGTGCTAAGCCAATTATCCTCTTTTTGCTTTAGTAATTCAACGAGAGATTTGTGCGACTGCTCGAATTCCTCCTTTAGCTCATTCCACTCCGAGGGGGAACTGACGATTGTTTTTGCCCAATCTACATCGCTTCCTAATACAATATCATACTCTTCATTACCCTTCAGATGCTCAATGGCATATTGACGCCATGCAATCATATGCTTAATGATCTGGGCAATAGAATGACCCTCGTTTATTGAGTTGTTGGCTTGTGCTGGATCAAGTTGATCAATAATTTTCTTGATGGAATCTCCGTAGTAAGGAGTACCGTTAAAGACATTATCAAATTGGAATACTAACTTTTCTATACGACTCTTCATTGAGTGTTATTCTATTGCCAAAGTAAAGAATATGATTCTTGTGTGGAGACCGGATTCTATGCTATGTATATAGGTCAATCTACATATTTACTATATCACCCCTTCAGGGTTCTTTTTCTGCGATTCTGATTTCTAATATAATGTCATCCCTTCGGGATTATTCTTTATGTTTCTTTACTCCTTTGCGCTCTCTGCGGCTTTGCGTGCATATTCTTCTTGGAAGATGTTCCTTTTGAATATCATTACAAGGAAACAAGCCAGAAGGGCTGATACTATTTTAGCAGGATGTAATTCTATCATGTGAAAACCCCGAAGGGGTGATATAATGCTGAATCTGGTTGTATTTGAGCTCGCTAAGACGCTAAGCTAATATGAAAAGGTAATTATCTATTTATTCTCAATTCTGTTGAACATCTTGTTCGCCACTAGTAGGAAAGCTTAGTTCCCCACTACTATAATACGATCCAAAGGTTTGCGCCGTAGAATAGACCTGAGAAATTGCGGATAGAACTTGATCCTTAGTTAGTTCTCGCAATGGATGAATGAAGGCCGCCCATAGAACGCCATCGGCTATCGCATATCGTGCATCAAGTGCTGAATGGAAGTTAGCCTCCATGCATCGTAGCAATTCATCATCTGTGACTTCACTCATCTCAGCTATTGGAGATATGATCCTCATGCGATTATTAACCTGATCAGTTATGCACATAAAGGCCAGATCATCTATGATGAATTGCCAGCCTCCGTTCTCGCCTTGTACTGTATCGCTGACGGTATAGATAATGCCGCTGAGCTTTTCGTTATTCATGCTTTGGGCATGCAGATCAATACCTAGTATGAGTAGTATAAATATGAAGTAGTGTGCTTTCATGATAATTAGAGTATGTACGGTAAGATACAGAGAATAGTTGGACAATATTCGGAGACTTCAAGCTGCCGTAACTTCGAGACACTTTTGAGATGCCATTCAATTCTGCTCAGCATCTCGCTCATCGCGAGTCCGAAAACTAAGCGTTCCACTACTGTAAGAAGTGCCAAAAGATCGTACTGAAGAGTAGACTTGCCTGACGGCTGAATTTACCTGTTCATTAGTAAGTTCTCCGAGTGGATGAATGAACGCTGCCCAGAGGACACCATCAGAGACTGCATAGCGCACATCAAGGGTAGAATGAAAGTTGGCCTCCATAGATTTTAAGAGCTGCGCATCGGTGACTTCATCCATTTTAACAACTGGTGAGATGATTCTCATCCGATTGTGCAGTTGATCTGTCAAACAGATGAAGATGAGTTCATTGATGATGAATTTCCAATGGCCATTTTGTCCTTGGACGTTATCGCTAAGGTTATGGAAGA
>CAZJTO010000439.1:0-2139 GCA_964548935.1 uncultured Saprospiraceae bacterium | reverse complement strand
CTTCCTGGTGGTAGGTGAATAGTGTAGAACTATTCACCTCACCATTGGAATTATTACTTACTCCTCTGAATTGTTTCTTGTTGAGATTAAACATCATATCTATTACTGGATGGATATCATATGACCAACTTGGCTATCCTTAGTCGATTCTATTCGATATGTCAATACACCACTAGCACCCTGCAGATCCTCACGTTCTATCGATATGGTATGTTCACCTCTGAGATATTGCCCTGAATTCTTATAAACCAATCTTCCAAGAGCATCAAATATGGTCACTTCAATTTGATCTGCCTTTGGATTATAGAATTTGATTTGTGTATCGCCTCTGAATGGATTCGGAGTGTTTTGATATAAGATCAGATCACCATCAGCCGTTTCTCTATGCTCACCATTTAGATCAAGTCTTTCTTCGAGCGAGGTATAGGCCAGGGACTCGGTTATATCAGAATTGATACTAATCGATTCACTGACAGATTGATCGATAGTAGATCGTAGTACAAGGCTATAGAGTACTTCCCACTCTTCAAATGTATGTCCGTCTTTGATGTAGTCTTCTGTCCATATCATCGAAATCGAGTTGTCGTGTACGGCATAGTCATCAGATGTCATATCTAAGCGGCCTGAACGCAATGCTACAAATTCGTAGTTGCTGATATCAAGGGTCAGTTGCAATGCGACTAGTTCTTTTTGATTGGTAAAGTCTATTATGAGTTCTTCTCCTGCACTGACTTGATCAAATGCAGACTCAAGCAATAAGGACTCTGTCTGACGAATCTGTCCTAATGAACTATTCGGAATAGCGTCACCGTTGACATCCCCCATCTTGATCCCAATCAAGTTGAAATCCACTTCTTCGAACCGATCGCGGGAAACAAAGAGCGTATCCTGTACTGGATATAATTCTTCTCGACTGCTTGGTGCCAGTTCTTTCGGTATAAATCTCCAACTATCCACCTGTCCAAGTTCATCTTGAAGTCCCAATATAGCCCTGCGTAGCTCAACCTGATCAATAACAGAGATGCGTTCATCTAAGTTGAGGTCAGACGCGTAGAGCTTATATGGACCATCTAATTCTTGTAGTCCAAGTATGTGACGTTGCATAAGGACTATATCAATCGCTGTGATACCATTGAGTGGACTATCAGTCAGGCTGGCAGTAATAAAGTGATTTCTATCCTCTCTGATATTCTCAAAGACGTAAGATCCCGAAACATCTGTTACAATACTCTGCGAACCATTGAGCGTAACTTGAGCATTTTCTATCATTTGCTCAGATTCATTGTATACTAATCCTGTTGCCGTAGCTATTGCACCAGATTCTTCACCTGTACAATTGTTTTGATTGTTATCAACCCTCAAACTGACAGTACAGAAGTCTCTATTGCCGCTTGCGTCCTCAACGAAGAGATCTAAGCTAATAGTTGTATCAGATGCACCAACTAAGTCTGCGCATGACACAATGAAGTTCGGTTGTAGTACGCCGTCGCTGTCGAGGAATCCGATTTGTACGTCGGAACAGTTGTCAAAACTGCCTTGATCAAAGTCTGCTGCCCAGATTACAGCTTCGCCAGATCCTGTTATTGTCGCAGTACTGATATCATCGAGACATACTGGAGTAGGACTCTTAGTATCCCTATAGCTGACTGAGGTAGTCGTACGTGTCATGTTGTTACATCTGTCCGTGACATGCCATGTGATGAGAAATTCGTCGGCGAGACCCGACTCAGGAAGCATAACAGTCAGAGAACTGCCCGTATCAGTGACGTCATCCAGTTCGTTACCTGAACCATCAACTATTTCTGCCGTCCAAATAAGATCGTTAGGATCAATACTATTATCACCGCACAGATCAGTAGCAGTGGCTGTAACTGATCCCGAAGTAGTACATTCTGTAGGATCGTCTTTGCTGCCTGCACCATCTACTATGTCAAAAACTACTTCACTTTCTACATCTATTTCGGGTGCGGTATTATCATTGATTGTTATAATCTGATCAAAGTGGTATAACCCATCAATATCTACTTCGGTGAATCTAAAGTAACTATCTGGCGAATTGTCTGCATCGTTTTTACAAGTTACACATGTGTCTCCATCTTGAAGTGAAGCATCCCAGTTTCCTTGTCCAAGAGCGCTATC
>CAZJTO010000438.1:0-2144 GCA_964548935.1 uncultured Saprospiraceae bacterium | reverse complement strand
TGCAATGGGCTGAAGCCAATTTGGAGGACATCACTGAAGTTGCGTAAAGCAATGCAGTAGACAGTGATAACATCGTACCTTTAGTCAAAGGATGGAAAAGCAACTAAAAAAAGAACTACGAGGGCACCTATTCAGACATCTAGATGGATTGGTGATTATTCCTACAGCTTACGCCCTATCACAAAGAAAAGTGCTAAAGTATCTGCTGGAACATCGAGAGGTATCACTGGATGAGCTATCAGAAAAATTCTCAGCGAATAAGGGGTATTTCAATGTAGCCATCAGAGGGTTAGCCTCACAGGGATGGTTAGATCATCAAATTAAGTCGTCTGGTGAAGTCGTCATTAGTACTAACGATAAGACAGCGATAGCGTCGTCACTGATTCCATATTATAAACAAGCCGTAGAGCTCCTCGAGATATCAGGCAGATACCATTATCGCAAGTTTGAAAAGGAGCCATTCTTAGCATTAGAGCGACTCTATGCTGGCTATAAGAGTAAATTTGGGATGAGCTCGACAGATGATTCACTTACCCAAGAGATTCAGGATCAAGTCTTAAGACATATCGAAGGAATCATCGTAGGTCCCACTGTGGTTGCACTTGGTATGAGCGGTATGTTTCATCAGTACTTTATGAAATCATCGTTTCACCCTTCTGAGTTTCATAGTGACGGAGTGATGTTTGGAAGGCTATTGGATATATTCAGTGATTTGGGGTGGTTTGTAAAAAAAGAGGAGACACTCACATTTACAGATAAGGGCCTATTTTTCGCTCAGCGTGCAAGCGCCTATGGGGTGACCGTATCATATCAACCGATGTTTAGAAAAGTGGATGATCTCTTGTTTGGTGATCCTGAGGTGCTCTGGCAGAGGGAGGCTGGACAAGCAGAACTGCACGTCGACCGAAAGATGAACGTATGGGGTAGCGGGGGAGCCCATGGTGCATACTTCAAGAAGCTGGACGATATCGTCATAGATCTTTTTAATCGCCCTATCGAAGATCAGCCAAGCGGTATCCTGGATATGGGTTGTGGTAACGGCGCATTATTAATCCATCTCTATGACGTCATCGAAAGACGGACCCTCCGAGGTAAGATGCTCGAAGAGCATCCTTTGTATCTCGTCGGTGCAGATTATAATGAGAAAGCGCTGGAGGTCACTAGGCAAAACCTGGTTCAAGCACAAGTCTGGGCCAAGGTAATCTGGGGGGATATCAGCAGACCAGATATACTTGATGCTGATCTTAAAGAAAAGTTTGGATTAGAACTATCGGACCTACTCAATGTAAGGACCTTTTTGGATCATAATAGGATTTGGTCACAACCCAACGACGACGAGGCGATCAGTAGCAAGTCCACAGGGGCTTTTGCATATCGGGGGAGCTACCTCAGTAACGATATAGTAGAACAAAATCTATCAGACCACTTTAGAAAATGGCAGCCCTATATCGCCAACTTTGGACTGGTCTTGATCGAACTACATACTATTGCTCCTAGCTTAACAGCGAAGCATCTAGGGAAGACAGCAGCAACTGCTTATGATTTAACACATGGATTTTCAGACCAGTATATTTTAGAAATTGATTCATATAAGAAAGCTGCTCAACGTGCAGGTCTAAGGGATGTAGCAGAGCATTCGTATCGGTTTCCTGATAATGACACTGCAACTGTCAGTATCAATCTATTCAAGGCGCACTAGCGCTATAGGGAGGGTTTTATCTCACCTCAAAATCAAAGTAAGTATCAGGATATGGCTCTCCTCGGAGCGTATAATGCCACCACTCCTTGGCATAGGCTCTGAATCCATGCTTGGACATTATAGACTTTAAGAAGGTTCTATTAGATCGTTGTTCGGTGCTGAGGTCTTCATAATCGTGATGAGACAGTGGGCCAAAGAAGTCATAAGGTCCGCCCATATCGCATTCTGTTCCTGTCTTCAGGTCGACCAGGGTGAGATCCACTGTGCTGCCTCGAGTATGACCAGACTTAGACGCTATAAATCCAAGCTTGAACAGCTGGTTTTTAGGTACAGCAGGGTAGTATTGAGTCTTCATGAGAGTGTCGGATTCCACCCGTGCCCACCTGACGAAATGATCTACCGCTCTCTGTGGTCGATAGGCGTCATAGACCTTGAGTGATAAGTT
>CAZJTO010000437.1:0-2146 GCA_964548935.1 uncultured Saprospiraceae bacterium | reverse complement strand
ATGGAGATGGTACTTGGGTAATCGAAAATCCAGCTAATTGTGCCAACTCTAATGGTGAATCGATTGGAGGAAGTAACAATACTTATAATCCCGATATTTTCAACCATGGCCCATGGCCCAATATTGGAGAGTTCTATGTAGGAGATTTTTTCCATGATGGTGGCGATATCACAGCACCTGGCTGGATCCCTGGTCATCCTGAGATTGTAACAGGAGGACTTGTTGTATTACCGAAGTCTGGAGAAGTCACCGCGATTACTTATGATCCAGTAACAGGGCAAGGAGGGTTATTTGGAAGAGGCGGAACTATTAAATTGAGTAATACAACGGGTCGAAGGACTGTACAAGGTTTTCAATTGTATAACTCAGAGACCAATGGAGGAGATGGCGGTGTAACCCTTGGCAAAGGAGTTGGGCTTGGTGATTTAGAAGTGCTTTGCGACCCTGCACCTGCAGTTATAGGGGACTATGCATGGATTGATGCAGATGAAGATGGTGTTCAAGATCCATGTGAGCAACCTTTGGCTGGACTCGTGGTAACACTCTATGATACAAGTGGAGCAGTACTGGATACAACGACCACTGATGCTAATGGCCATTATGAATATGATGGCGACTTTAACCATGGGCAACCGTTGATTATTACTTTTGGTGATGGTCAGTTAGATAACAACATTCTAACTCTCAATGATGAGAGTTATACCCAAACAGTTTCTAATACAGGCGAAGGAGTATTAAGTGATTATAACGATTCGGATGCAGATAGCTTTTTTAACGGATTGCCTGCGATATACCTTACAGCTCCTATCGGTGGTGCCAATGGGTCTTATGACATAGGATGGATCGTTGAAGAAATCGATCCTGTATTCGATTTAGCTCTTACTAATACAGTAGATCCAAGTAGTATCCCAGCGGATGGTACTTTTGACAATGGAGATACAATCATCTTTTCCGTTAATGTCATTAACCAAGGCAATGTTGATGGTACAGATATAGTGATTGCTGATATTGTGCCATGTGGGATGCAAGTTTTTGATGAGACGATTCCTACTAATGATAGTACTGGATGGAGCGCATTAGATGCAGATACCACACGAATTACAATAGATTCCTTGAGCGCAGGCATGTCCATGCAAATCCCGATTGCAATGATTGTAGAAGTGCCGGCAGTAGGATGTCCAGTAGAGACCTTAGATCCATATATGAATTTTACATATGTAGAGAGTGCAAACGATGATATGGGTATGCCTGCAGGAGATATTGACTCTGAACTAGGTCCATTGACAGCTGAAGAGCTAGCTGTAAAACCCAATATGGCAGGGGACAATGATATTGAGAGTTCTGGGAATACAGATATTGGAAGTCAAGACGATAGTGACCCCGCTAACATAGACATATTTGATTTAGCCTTGTCTAATATCCTTAGTCCAAATAATAGCCCATATGCCTACGGAGACACAGCCACATTTGAGATCTGTGTTACTAATCAAGGCAATGTTCCAACGGATAGTATTGTGATAGTTGATTATATCCCACTAGGATATACTTTCTCCATGAGCAATAATACTAAGTGGACAGATAATATGGATGGAACGGCTACATATCATACTGATGCATCTGATTTTCCAGGAGGTGCGATTGAGTTTTTAGAGCAAGTTTGTGTTGATATAAATTTGATTGTTCAGCCAACTAATGGAGGAGAAGATGATTATACGAACACCGCCGAGATTGCTGGAGCCACTACACTTATCGATCCAGATGGTCCTGGACCGTTAGGAGAATTATCAACATTTGTGACATCAGACAACGATGGAGATTTTGATACAGATCCGAATAATGACGCTGGTGGATTATTAGGTTCAGACAGTGATGCAATGACATCAGAAACCTCAGATCCAGCGATACAAGGGAATGGTACAGGAATGCCTCGAGATGGGGACGCAGGTACTGATACGGATGATGCTGATATCGCTTCGATCCAAGTATTTGATTTGGCGCTTGTCAAAACTTTGAATCCAACACTCACCAACTTACCCGTTTCTCCTGGTGATTTAGTTGTGTATGATATCTCGATATATAACCAAGGTAATATCGATGCTTACGATATTCAAATAAGTGATTATGTGCCTGAAGGTTTGATATTAGC
>CAZJTO010000436.1:0-2155 GCA_964548935.1 uncultured Saprospiraceae bacterium | reverse complement strand
GCGCCAGATTGTCTTAAAACTTCTGCACCATTAGGCAAGACTTCGAAGAACTGATAATTATCAAAGCTAGGATCTGCCTCTATGGTTCCGCCAAATAATGGATGATTACAAACCTCGTCGTCTGTTATCGTTAATACATTAACTGGTAATACTTCTACAGTAAAGTCAAATGTATAAAAGCACGTCGCACTAGCGGTTATTGTAACTGTATATGTATCTGTGGAACCAGGTGTGATTCCACATATCTCTGGATCAGACATGTCAAGATCGTCGCCTACTGTAGCGGAACCAGTCTGAGTTATTTCTATTATTGATCCGTCAGCAATATTAGCTGGGATCATAAGATCAGGATCTATGCATTCTCCTTCACATACTTGGAAAGCTAAGTTCACTGGTGCATAATCACCAGCACTCTTAAGTTCCAAAGTTGCTTCCGAAATACAGTCACCGATGCCTTCTGTGGCTGTCAATACAACTGGTGCATCAACTCCAAAACCTGAATTGAGTGTAACACTCAATGTACTTCCATCAGATACGATTGTTCCGCCTTCTGCTGGCTCTAAAGTGAATGTATAGTCACCACATATATCGGTCATGAAGGATTCTCCTGTACATAGAACCACACACTCTACAGTGTCTAAAAACGCTGGAGGTACGTTATCGAAAGGAGTAGTAAACTCATCACAAGCACATCCTGTCTCAAATGTTTGCTTTAGAATCACGGGACATGCCTGAACAGCTGGAATATCGACGCACATTGCAATCGTGACGGTCTCTCCTGGGTCGGCACTGACAGCAACATGATCAAATCCTGCTAACTCTGCATCGACGATGGCATCAAACAATCCATCAGCTAAAACATCATCGTGAACACCAACACGGATATCACCGGTATAATTGACCTCACCAGGATTGAATAAATCAATCTCATAACAGAATCGCTCAGGGTTTGTCCCTGCACTGCATTCTCTATTCATTCTTACATCAACGGTTTCTAATGGAGGTCCCAAATTTAATACGATGGAAGAGTTGATACTGTTTTGTACAAATACTCCACACATCATACCCGGTGCTGTCTCACATACAACTGCAGGTTCGAAAGACCTTACGTCCATACCCAAAAGTATAGGTCCACAATCCGCTGTGATGGGTTGATCTGCCATAAACTGAACACTGAACTTCTGTCCAGGATTCAACGGTGGAGAATCAAAACACACCTCGATATTATCACCTACAGTATTTTCAGTTAAATCTGATGGCGTATATGCAGGAGACGTAAAGGACAAAGAGCCTGGCACATATGTCAATGCGCTCATAGGAATCGTCAAACAAGTCCGTACGCTATCTGAAGTAGGGTTTTCGCTTATATTAAGTGCTGTGACGCCAAAAGCCGTAGGGCCTCCAGTACAAAATGCTTCTCGAGGTTGAGCAGTGGTAAGGATCTGTGCATTGTCATTAGGATCTGCACCATTGATAATAAGTGGTGGAGAATCTACTAAGCCTGAGCTTATGACATCAGGCCCACAAGGGTCCGATACAGTTGTTTCTGTTGTGAATGTTGATCCTGATACAAAATTATCACACTCTGTACTCGCTATAAACCTGAAGGATACGTTGTTACTATCAGCAGCCGCAAAAACGCCAGGAAAACCATTATTGACAATATCCATGCTATAGTCATCATCTTCGATAGTGAAGCTCAATCCATTGGCTGTGGGTTGCGGAGTAATCGGAAGCCAAGGGCCAAAATTACCTGTAAGTCCCACATCGCCTCCAGGGTAGGCTGCCTCCCAACTACCTGGCACTATAGTTAGACCAGGAGGGATATTAACAACCGTTTCCAGATTTAACAGGGTAAGTTGCCTTGTATTCCTAACTCTTATAAAGAAAGTATCTGTCATACATAGATCTGCTGTAGTAGGTGTATTATACCACTCTGTCTGTAAATCTGCTTCGCCTGCTATGTACGCATAACAATCTTCTCCTGATCCACATGTACCGTTACCTCCAAGTGCAACTGTAACATCAGGTGGAGCGCAACCTGACACGGCACTAACACATATCTGTGGTGGTGGTGCAGGAGCCACTGGGCAAAACAGCAAAGTAGTTCCTATATATACTGTTTCACAAGCTCCAGGGGCTAAAGAAGTCGCAT
>CAZJTO010000435.1:0-2156 GCA_964548935.1 uncultured Saprospiraceae bacterium | reverse complement strand
TGACATTACTCGCTATCTGCACGAATATCTTTTGGATCAGAAAGATGAATCAGCCGTTCACCATTCAGACGCTCAGAGGCATCATACTAGTGACAATGGTCTTATGTGCCGTATGGTTCTTTCAGTATTTTGATGCGCTCTATGCAACTGAGTCGTGATCAATCTATTATAAGACCTTTGTTGAGGGTAACCTCCATTAATATGCCACTGCATAGGGCCTTTACAGTAATCTGATCACCTTCCTTATAAGAAGCAATTTTTTTCTCCTGACTCGATTCTAAGGTGACCACTGAAACAAGATCACCAGAATCCGATCGTAAAACGACTACGGGCGCATTATTTTCGTCGGGGTATATCTCATCTATCTCTCCAGATAGTTGAATGACCTTTCCTGTGTATTTCCTATTTGCCCGCTTCTCATTATTGGAATAAGCTTCGTATAAAGCCACCGCAGAGATGGTTTCAACAGCATCTTTGCTTTTGATATTCGCTTGCGGCAAGTTGATTACAACTAAATAAGCGATCAATGAGAGTAGGACAACTCCGGCTAAAACTTTGAAAACCGTCTTCATAGAGTTAATTTTTAGGTCTGTAGTTAGCCTTCAGGTTGATCTTTATGTCTCTGGAGATGCCAAGTTTATCCGTATCTATCGCAACTACAGCAGGCAATCGTTTTCGCATAAGTTCATTGATCGTATTCATACTTTCCTCCTCAATCCGAATAGAGAAATCAGCTATGGATTCTAAGTAACCATTGGATAGAACTGTCATTGTACCTTGTGCTGACGTCTTTCTAACATAGCTCCCAATAAAAATATTTCCTTTAACATCTACTTTGTATTTGCCTGGTTTGTCAAAGTTGATTTCAGAAAGGTTCGTTATTGAGCCCTCATAGCTGAATTTTGAATATTGGCTTAAATCTACGGTGCTTCTATTAAATGCTTGATCAAGGGCTCCCATCTCAAATTCGAATGATTTCATCAAACCTTGAAAAATCACCTCGCCTGAATTTGGATTTACCTCGCTATAGACTTGATAATTGTCTGCGACGACATCCATAAATCGACTTGAAGTCTCAATATGTATCTGAGCCGTACGACAAGTATATTTACTGGCGACTTCGGCATCAGCAAGTAGAAAAGTGCTGATTATGAAAAAAAGTGCATTGACATATAACATCTGTCGATAATTGAAGAATAATCAAAATAGACTTCAAAAATAGATAGCTATATCTCAATGCACCATGAATGGGATAGTAAATAATTGTTAAAGGTAGAACATCATCTATCTGTACATTCTTCTGTCTTCATTTCTACACTCGCTCCAGAATCAATACTAAACCCTGGATTGATCTCGATTGTCTCTCCAGCTTGCCATACCAGATTCTCACCAGAGCCTATCTGAACTGTTCCATCCGAACTAATACGTTGTCTGACAACAAGATTAGAGGGGTTACTTGAATTGTTCGACTGATTTGAAACGGTGAAATTATCATACTGACAATCCTCAGGACATGGAGCACATGATCCTCCGCAATCGATGCCTTCTTCATCTCCATTTTGAATACCGTCACTACATGAAGCCGCTACTGCGCTGACAATAACAATATGATCCAATGCAATATCGCTTGTAAAATGAGATCCTGTTATACCTCTGAAATAAATATTGATATAACTATCCTTGAAGGCACTCAGATCTATCTCTTGGGTGTGCCAATCTTCACCTTGATCCCCACCAATAGACCATACATTTTGGACTTCTTCTGTATTAAGGTTTTTGACCTCTACTTCTAGATCACCCATACCCACTCCGTCCATATGATATCTGAATAGTAGTCTTGGATTATCTAACTCCATAAGATTTAGACAACTCAATTCTAGCTCGGCTGTTTTGTCCGGAAAGTTCGGGCTACTTGACTCTATGAATATATAGTTGTTTCCTTCGGCAGGAAATAGTGGTCCTGTACCATTAGAAGGTGTTGAACCTGATACCTGTGTAAAGTCAAGGTCGTCCATAGAACCTTGCAATGATGCGAGTTCATCACTTTCAAAATTCCATACTATACTGTCAGTTACTATTTGCTCATTGTCACATACCGACGTCCCGCATGGTGCACATGAACCACCACAATCGATGCCCTGTTCATCTCCATTTTG
>CAZJTO010000434.1:0-2157 GCA_964548935.1 uncultured Saprospiraceae bacterium | reverse complement strand
CCCATGGTTGGCAGCGTGCGATTCTTTTTATACCTAAATATATTCCTTTGATCACTCCCCATTCCTGGATGGCATCAACCATATAGTGGGAGCACGATGGCTCATATCTGCACCTCATGCCAAGATATGTACTCAAGATGGGTGATAAGAGGAGTTGGTACAGCCTAATGGGCAATATGAAGATGTGCTGAATGACTTTATTAATCATCTAAGGATAATTCAGCGGTCGTTTTCTTTTTATTCAGTAGGTAGTATTCCTGCGATAATTCGTCGAGCTTAATGTTCAGCACGTTTTTTTGATCATTGTAGAGCTCATTGAAAAAATCGATGGCTACTTCGACTTTCTCAGGTTTGGGAATTTCTGTGATTTCCAGATAGCACCAGACTCCCTGGAGATCATCGCTAGACTCTTTACCTAAAAAGCTTGCGGTATACGAACTGCCATCAAGATTAATGGTCATCTTTTCATTAATGTATGCCAGCATATAGTCCTCGGCATTTTCGGATTCCTTCTTAGTACAGATCAATAGATCTGTATATCCCTCCTCAGCCAGGGCTATTTCGAGGTCATCAATGAAGAGATGAAGGGTGATTTCTATTGATTGGCTAGCGGTATTATAGTTGATTTCTGACTTACTCAGATGCAAATCATGGACCATATCAGTGTGATTACAGAGAATTGATCCAAAGATTATATAGAAAATCGAAAGAAGCATAGGAACAAAGATAAGCCTATCGCATATATGCCGCGATAGTATATTATCCTCGTGGCAAACATTTGAAAAATTATTATTAAAGCAACTATTAGACTTTTTAACAGTTTTTAGTGATATATATTGGATGAAATGCGTTTACTTTGCGTTAGTATAAGGATACTAATATTTACTTTGTGACTTTTGAGAATAAGCACGTCTAAAGGATGTGAAAAGATATAAAGATTTATTTTTTGGTTGATGCAGTGAAAGGAAGTCATCTCGCTCGAGATGGCTTCTCTTTCTACTTTCTCCAAATAAAAAAGGGCTTGAAATTGATTTCAAGCCCTTTTTTATTGTAGTTGGGAATCCTATATATTTACATTAGCGTAGGTAGCATTCTCCTCTATAAACTGTCTACGTGGTGGGACTTCATCACCCATAAGCATCGTAAAGACTTGATCGGCTATGTAAGCGTCTTCGATAGTCACTTGCCTCAACATTCTCGTGGTAGGGTCCATCGTCGTCTCCCAGAGCTGCTCTGCATTCATCTCTCCTAGTCCCTTATAGCGCTGTGTTTTCACCTTAGTCTCATCTCCGTTTTCGCCGACATAGTTCTTTATGGTTTCGGTTCTTTCGTCTTCATTCCAGCAGTATCTAAACTGCTTTCCTTTGCTGACTCTGTACAAAGGTGGTGCGGCGATGTAGATATTTCCATTCTCTATCAGCGGTGTCATGTACCTCATGAAGAATGTTAATATCAATGTTACAATGTGGCTACCATCAACATCGGCATCACACATCACAATTATCTTGTGATAGCGTAGCTTAGATATGTTAAGTATGCGCTCGCCGTCAATCTCCTCTATGTTGACGCCTAATGCCGTAAACATATTTTTGATTTCTTCATTTTCGTAGATCTTATGCTCAAGTGCTTTTTCTACGTTGAGAATCTTACCTCTCAGCGGCAGGATCGCTTGAATGTTTCTGTCTCGCCCCTGCTTAGCCGTTCCTCCTGCAGAATCGCCCTCCACTAAGAATATCTCACATTCTTCGGGATTACGCGAGCTACAATCTGAAAGCTTCCCTGGAAGCCCTCCACTTGTTAGGATAGTCTTGCGCTGTACCATCTCACGAGCTTTTCTGGCTGCATGACGTGCCGTTGCTGCAAGAATGACTTTCTCAACTATTCTCTTCGCTTGCTTAGGATTTTCTTCGAGGTAATATTTGAGTACATCACCGACTGCCCGAGAAACGATACCTGTCACCTCGGAGTTTCCTAACTCTCCTTTTGTCTGTCCTTTGAACTGTGGCTCAGGAACTTTAACTGATACTACAGAAGTAAGACCTTCTCTAAAATCTTCACCTGATATGCTAAACTTTAACTTGTTGAACATCCCGGTGTCCTTACCATATTGTGTGAACACACGATTGACGGCTCTTCTGAAACCATTGACATGTGTAC
>CAZJTO010000433.1:0-2159 GCA_964548935.1 uncultured Saprospiraceae bacterium | reverse complement strand
AAAGCTGATGCAGTCAGTGTAACCTGATCAGCCTCACATTCTAATGTTTCAATTACTACATCTTCCGGACATGTAATCGTCGGATCTATAAGATCATTTATTAAGATGATCTGCTCGCAAGTAACCACGTCTCCTGCAGAATGATCATCATTACAGATATCAATAATACTCCAAGTACGAATAATCTTAAAGCAAGCAGGAGCGTCTATATCAGTTACATTGTTGAATCTGAATATTTGATCTTCAAAACTAATTCCGATCAGTGAGCAAGCTCCTTGTGGTGCTGTTGGTACGCCAAATGTCATATTGGCAATATCCTCAGGTAACATACATGTCGTGAGGGTAGTATCCCTTGGTTTTACGATAGTATTCGCATTGAATGGCACTCTATTCTCTATGGTTATCACCTGATCACACATAGGTGATCTATTACCGCTTGCGTCCTGTGCAAAGAATGTTCTAACGATCTGACCCGTTTGGCATTGATCAAAACTGCTATTAATTCTGACATAAATGTCAGGCTCGTCGCAGTTATCTAAAAATACTCCATCAAGTAGCGTAGAGGGTTCTATTGAACCAGTGATATAGATTGGGTCGATACCAAAAGGTTGTTGACTATGTTCTATAACAATATTTCCAAATAGTCCTCCTAAGTAGTTTCTGGAAGGATTCTGCGTGATATTTATGAATGTTCCCAAGTCTTCCTCAGGAATGAATGGTAGTGGAAATTGACAGTCAACAGTCACACTAGGAGGGCACTGTATAGACGGCGTAGACCTGTCCTGTACATCTACCTCTACATAACACTCATTTATATTACCTGACATGTCAACGGCCTTGAACACCACAATTACATCGGTTCCGTCATCTGAGCAGCAAAATGAAACATCGCCTCTACATATGATTTCTCTACTTATACCATTGATCGCTGGTGACGAACCTGGTATTATAACAGAAAATTGAGCATACTCATCTGTTCTGTCACAAGCGAATAGCGATGATAGTGATGATACCGCCACGTAGCCATCTCCATCGGTATCGAGATTATCAAATGCAGCAAGGTCATCCATACGAGCTACACAAGTACTTGCTAATCCACAATCATCGAAAGAACCATTATCAAAAGCAGATGCGGGTACTTTAACTAATCCGTCATCAGTGCTTTTAACTCCAGATATCCCCACAACAATTCTGTCCCTGCAGATGGTGACTGGTGCCGCCATGTCAGATATGTTAACTCTGACTGTGTCTCTACGGAAATTACCACATCCGTCATAAGCTGTATAAACAATGAAACTTCTGCCCAAAGGAAAATCAAAACTTGCTCCAGGCTCCTCTCTTCTATCAGGACCAACAATCTGTCCATCTTCGTTGAGGATAATAAAGTCTATTTCTATGTCCGATTGACTTGAACAATTATCTGTAGCTCTTGGAATTGGAACTGTCCTGCTTGCCACACAACCGTGTGCTCCAACACTGCCAGTAATGTCTATAAGAGTATTTGGAACAAAATAAGGCGCTACCGTATCTACGATATCAATGACCTGTGTAAAAGTCGTATCTATCTCACCTTGACAAGTCCATTCTCCAATCGTCCATCGTCTCAGAATCTTAGTCACACAATCAAATGATCCTAGCCTAGTATCCTGAAATGTAGCACCTAACTTACAATCAGATATGATTTGATTTCGTCTGCTTGCGATCGATGATACGTATTCATCATAGTTAAGTGCCGCCAATGGAATTGTATCTATACTGCCATCATCTCTTGTTACTTCAAGCCGTGGAAATCCAGCCCCAGCCATTGTTGGGTCCGGCACGCCGTCTCGATCTAAATCTGAAAAACTGTCACAAGCGAACGGTGTACCCTCTTTCTCAAAATCTCCTGGGCCTATTAGTTCTACACCATCAATAAAGTCAAGATTGCCATTAACTGACGGTACACCTAGTCTTATGATATCAAATGTATCATTACAAGTCTGCGATCTATTTCCAAACTCATCTTCGGCAAAATATACTAATTGAACTCTTCTTAATACACTAGAGTTTGGATCGCAGTCCGCAAGTTCTCTGAATTCTATGACCGTAACATCTGTTTCACTACAATCGAAAATACTCCCCTCAATTGCCAATTCTGCGTCATTATCAAAATCTATACA
>CAZJTO010000432.1:0-2164 GCA_964548935.1 uncultured Saprospiraceae bacterium | reverse complement strand
CTACAGTCTCAGATAGAGCACCCATGGCCTCATTTAACTTTCCGTAGAAGTTATGTGCAGCCTGTAATTGTTGAGATGTCTCGCTAAAATCTACTTCTTGTAGCGCTTTCAATGAGCCCAGGCTCTTGGACATTGACTGCAATTCATCAAGCATACCTCCCAATTGATTTTCAACAACCTCAGCATTGAGTGCTCTCGTATCTTCTACTGACCCAATCATATTGACTGCTCCCCCTGATAATGGCGCTAAAGCGGCATTGTGCTTGTCAAGTCCTGGGTATAGTTTTTCCCAGTAGTAGTCTTTTTCTGGTCCGATAAGACCCAAGAAGAAGAATAATACAGCCTCCACTACAAGACCAACAGTAAGAAGGTCAATTTTCACTCCAGAGACAACAGGTTGTTCCCAAGATTGGATTTTGTAAAGTGCACCTAACATCACGAGTGCAGCTCCGACACCAATTACTAAATTTTTAACGTATTTGAAGCCTGATGAATGTAAAAAACTCATAAGAAATTGATTTTAGAAAGGTTTTATTTGTTGAATAAAATTTGAATAAAAAATAGGGAGGTTATATGTTTTACTAATAGTCTGTACTATTAGAAATCGTCAATTGATCGACCCAAATATGTCATAGCACATCTGAATCCTATAAATGATTTTGCAGAATCTTGATACTCATAGTCACGAGCATCTGTTCTTAAGAAATAGTGTACATCCTTCCATGATCCACCTCTGACTACCTTAAGCTTATAAGCTTCTGGATCGTCCTCCTTAGCATTGTATTTGAGATCAGGATTTAAGTCGTGGATATGCTGATATGCATTAGCTGTATAGGTTGTCTCAGTCCATTCTGACACGTTGCCAGCCATGTTATAAAGTCCAAAATCATTAGGGAAGTAAGAATCGATCGGCACCGTGTGCTCTCCACCGTCTTCGCGATAGTTACCTCTACCTGGTTTAAAGTTGGCAAGTAAACATCCTTTGCTATTTCTTACATAGTACCCTCCCCAAGGGAAAGGAGCTTGGTCTCTTCCTCCACGGGCAGCATATTCCCACTCAAATTCGGTAGGAAGCCTAAAGTTTTCCGCTAAAGCATTAGTTTCTTGGACTCCATCATTCCAAATCTTAGTTCTCCAGTGACAAAATGCCTGTGCTTGTGGCCAAGTAATACCCACTACTGGGTAATCATCAAAAGCTACATGATTGTAGTAATGTCTCGTCATAGGCTCATTATAGCTATAACTAAAGTCTCGGATCCAGACAAATGGATCTGGAGCGATATTGACTGTCTTTTGCTCAATTACTTCTGATCTACGACCAGCATAGTTACCACTTGCCGCTTTCTTCCAATTGATCCAGTCATATGTATAGTCCAAGAGAGAGTTATTTAACTCTCGCTTGCCACTTAATGAGTTATCTTTTGTATAGAACATCTCATCGAGATCTTCCGACTCGTAATCTAAATCTAACTCCCAGTCGATTTCTTCATTGCCATAGTCGTCTTCATAATAGTCTCCCATAATCTCGTGACCTTTGAAGTCACGGACCCACTCGACAAACTGGCGATATTCATTATTAGAAATCTCAGTTTCGTCCATAAAGAATCCGGTAACCGAGATTGCTTTAGGTCGTGTCATGTAGGAACTAAAAATGTCTTGGTCACTCTGACCGACAACTAAATTTCCAGAAGGCACATAAACCATACCATATGGATTAGTGATACCCTTCCATTTAGGTCTTTCCTGTGATCCTACTAGTTGACCACCATTATCTCTTCCGCATCCACTGAAAATGATAAGAGCGACGAAACAACAAAGGCTGATGTTGAAGCTTTTAAATGTCATTTTTAATTTACTATTTGAAACTTTTTCCTTTAGAACTTTATAGAAACTCTAAACCAATATTGGATAGTATGTCTTGTTCTAATTAATTGACAACAATTTGACATACTTCCCCTCTCAAAAAACGTGCTAATATTAATATTATTTTAAATCACGCATATGTAAGGACACGAAATCCATTCATATCCCCCTCATATGTAATGGATTAATTATATCTAGGGTTGTAGATAATAGGCGGATATTCTCCGGTTCTGATTTTTTTATTCAAGTTGTAATTGACAACAAACTCATGCGTACCGTCGTGAAATGTCCGTAAACCAGA
>CAZJTO010000431.1:0-2192 GCA_964548935.1 uncultured Saprospiraceae bacterium | reverse complement strand
AGTAACAAGAATAACTGAATTATGAAATGTTTAATCATTATTCAGAGCTCGCAGCGAAATCTATTCCATCATATCACAATTTATTTTAATACAAATTGCAGAAACTGTACGATATTTACCCTATGCGGCTTGTGATGCTCTTTTTTCTGTTCTGTAACGGAATATTCTGTCAAAATCCTTTTGATCTGATCGAACAGTATACAAAGCAAAAGAGCCTCGAGTCATATTCGAATCATCTTGAAGATATTGGCTATGATGCTGTCCCTGAGGACAACACTGATGCAGAGCAGCACTATAGGAGTGGAAACACAAATATCTTTCTGACCGCAAGTACCTGCAATCACATCGTGATAACATCAACTAATCCTGACTTCGACAAGGGCATAGAGTCTGAACTGCACGAGCAAGGAGATAAGCTCACAACAACTACCACACATGGTCGCAAGAAACACTCATGGTATGACAAACTGGAAAATAACTACTTCGTACTCGTCAATCCAAATGGCAATTATGAACTGTACTATGCCAGCTGCACCAATACGAAACCACTAACTATCGGCCAACCTTAGGTTCACTAATGATTAGATATCAAAGTATTGTAAATAGCACATGAGAATAATTGTAGTAGTCGTTTTTCTATTCCTTGGAATTCAGTTAACCAGTCAGTCTTTAGAAAAAGAAATCAGCCTGGAAAATGAGCGAAAGCAACAAATCCAGATGACATTAGACTCAGTCAATAATATCCTAATAGATCTTAAACAACAGAAGATCATTCAGGACCTAAAGTCAATTGGCTTACCCTCTAATGAATACGTAGAACATTCTGCGATGATCTTGGAGTATTCGGAGGATCATGAGCAAGCTGCATGGGTAGCTCATATGATCCTACCAGATATCACTACTGGCACTCAATCTCGAACCAATGACTTCAGAGTAGATTCTAAGGTATCTACTGGTACTGCAATTGAACAGGATTATTTCCTCAAACAGCTGCAGCCTGATAGCACCTATGAATATGATGGATATGGATACGATCGTGGGCATCTCGCCCCGAGCGCTGACTTCAGATGGAGTAAACAAGCCTTGAGCGAGAGTTATTATTATTCCAATATATCACCACAACTTCCTGAGTTTAATAGAAAGCTGTGGGCCGAATTAGAAGCCACCCTTAGGAGTTATGTAATCACATACAACGTGCCGCTATACGTTGTTACGATGCCCATACTAAACGACGGACTACCGAGGATAGAGCGATCTGACAATGGAGTATCTATTCCTGATCAGTTCGTCAAGGTTGCTATAGATCTTGAAAATGATCGGGGAATCGCCTTTATCATGCCCAATGCAGAAAACGTCGATGTATTGTCATCTTACGCAGTTACTATTGATGAGGCAGAAGAGCGGACCAGTCTTAATTTTTTCAATCTGATAACCAGCGAAGCCATCGAATCGACCCTGGAAAAAAACTATTGGTTTCCAGAATTAAAGAGTGGAGATAAAGAGCCTCTAAAGATCTCTGAGATTCCTAAGGGGTATCTCAATACAGTAATTGCAGGAAGATTTATGGGTAATGGAGCTAGCTATACCGTCTGTGGCAATGTGGTTTCTAGTCGATATAGTCGTAAGGGCAACTTGTTTATGAATTTAGATAAACAGTTTCCGAATCAGATTTTTTCTGTATTCATTAGCAAGGACGATATCGTGAACTTCAGTACAGATATTGCTAAAGTCGTAAAGAGTAAAAACGTCTGCTTCAAAGGTAAGATTGACAATTTCAACCAAGTCCCAACCATCATACTCAAGGCCGAGGATGAGATGACATTAATAAAAAAAAGCATGTAGTCCGTGGACTCCATGCTATCTTATTATTGACCTAGTTTAATATCGTAGGTTGATTTAATCTTGAAGAATTACCATTATTCTTTGAACGTCATTTCCGTCCATGTAATCAAATATATATGGACCAGCTTCTAATCCCGCTGTGCTTACGCGGTTAAACCCTTCTCTCATTACTGTTCTATGAAATACATTCCCCTGTAGATCCATTAATAAACCTGTAGCATTCGCACTTACAGCTCCCTCTATCTGGACAATCAAGTCTGACCCTACCCGAGATGGGTTAGGCGTAACTTGGATATTGACCATCGGCGGAGCAGTTTGACTAGTGCCGCCAGATGTCTGACCAGTTGGAT
>CAZJTO010000430.1:0-2195 GCA_964548935.1 uncultured Saprospiraceae bacterium | reverse complement strand
GTGAATCCATAATTGAGCAATGAAGTAGGTTGATCACACTATATAGTTGTAGCGACATCTTGATTTTTAACTACCGCTGCCACAACCAAACTCTAAATGCATCAAGAATAGATCTGTCCGGATCATCTGGTAGATAGACCAACTGTCCTCGGCGATTGACAATCTCATAGAGCGGGATATTATAGACCTGATAGTCTGCTTGCAGGCCCTCAATATCTGTCGTCCGTACGTTGTGCCCGCTAATCTCTTGCACCTTTAGCGCATTGTGCCATAGATCTTCCGTCTTGTCGATATTGACATTGAGTAAGATGACACCCTCGGAGGCTAATTGAGCACGTACAGCTTCATACTTCTTAAAATTGCGGAGGCAAGGACCACACCAACTGGCCCAAAAACTGATGTACACGACCTGTCCATGTAGTGCTGACAATCGATCCTCTGATCCAGATAGATCAACATAAGAAAAGTCAGGAGCTCGCTCCTGACTATGTATATCATGATAGGACATGCAGAGGACTATGCACGCCAAGACTATCTGTCTAATGTACTTCAGCACCTTTTTTTAACAGCTCTGGAAATTTCTTTTGAAACTTTTTCAATCTCGGGACGGAGACTGCACGGACATATCCCTGATTAGGATTGCGTCTTTCAAAATCTTGATGATAGTCCTCCGCAGGATAAAACACCTCTAAAGGCACGATCTGCGTAACGATTTCCTTTTGAAAGATTCCAGAGTCATTCAATTGCTTTTGATATGACAGCGTGATTTCTTGTTCTTTTTCATTCTGATAAAATACGGCTGAGCGATACTGCGGTCCTCGATCTGGCCCTTGACGGTTCAAGGTAGTAGGATCGTGAGAACCGTAGAACACTTGCAGCAAAGTAGGAAAGTCAACTACCGTACTGTCATAATAAACCTCGACGGCTTCGGCGTGATTGGTGTATCCTCCACTTACAGCTCGATAGTTCGCATCATCCGCTGTGCCTCCTGCGTATCCTGACACCGCCTCAGCGACACCCTCTACTGATTCAAAAATTGCCTCGACACACCAGAAGCACCCACTGGCAAAATAGGCCTTCTGATATTCTGACAAGTCTTTGTCTGAAGAGACTACGATTGCGTCTAATACTCTATGTTCAGTTTCTTCGCTCGCATGAACGGTCTGACATGCATCTACTTGGCTCAATAGGAATAGAGATGCTATAATTGTTAGGAAGTTCATATCTAATTTATTATTCTTTGATTCTCTAACTGATTTTATGCGTTTTGAGTTCGTCAGAACAATTTAATTTTTGCATTCGCTCATGATCACGACAATTGTGATATTTATAACTGAGTATTACTTTTTTGATAACTGTAAGTCTCAATAAAATCACGCATGAAGTCTAAAACTCATGATCCAATTCTCAATTAGGACAGTATTACATCGCATATCTCAACTCAGGCACCTTACCCACAAGAAAGTAGACTTCATCGTTGTGGGAGCCCAAAAGTCTGGCACTTCCTCACTGAGAGATTATCTCAATCTGCATGCAGACATCCGCATGTCCTATACTAAGGAGCCACACTATTTTGACGGGCCACTCTATTCGAGTCATCCATGGAGTCGTTATTGGTATGAAAAGGACTTTTATCAAGGTGATCATAGCAAGATATTAGGAGAAGTAACTCCTATCCTATCTTATCTGGCCGAAGCACCACAGCGCATCAAAACATACAATCCAGATATCAAGCTGATTATGCTCTTACGGAATCCTATAGACCGAGCCTACTCACACTGGAATATGGAGATTGAACGGGGCAATGAACACCAAGACTTTCTATCCTGCATAGCGAATGAACAAGAGCGTCTCGCATCATCAGAAGGTAAGGCCAGTATGTATCAGTCCTATGTCGACAGAGGATACTATGCCATCCAAGTGAGGCGCCTGAAGGATCTATTCGATGATAAACAACTCTTGTTTATCAAGTACGAAGATTACGTCAGCCGACAAGAGTCTACTATTCATGAGGTTTTAAAGTTTTTAGAGGTCTCGGTGTCAGACTATCCATATAAGCCTCGTACCGTGCACAAGCGAAGCTATGATCGCCTCATGACTGTCGAGGAGAAGCAGCTTCTTCTTGTTAGATATGAAAAGGATATCGCCGAGCTCGAACATCTCTTACATTGGGATTGTACTGACTGGAAAACCAA
>CAZJTO010000429.1:0-2208 GCA_964548935.1 uncultured Saprospiraceae bacterium | reverse complement strand
TTACCTCATCATTTTGCTGAATGCCAAAAGCGTCGATATTGGCTCCCCATACATCAAAACAGACGCTCTTAGGATAAGAGCCCGGCATCTCAATGACGAATGACTGTTTTCTCCACTGACCATTTCTTCCTTCTCCCGTTTGCTCCGGTAAAATATGAGTGACTCTGCCTTTGACTTCCATGATTTTTCTTATTTAGAATACAATTATATGACTTAATTATATGTGTTTCTTACATAAAACCGATAAGATGTGAGATTTCCCATAAAAGTCAAAATACTTCACACAAGACATATAACTCAATTACTATAAATGAGATTTAGCTAAGCACTCAAACTTATGTCATATTCGTGCGTTATTAATGCCGATTACGATTCATATGAAAGTATTATTTGCCCTACTCCTACCATGCTTACTAATGGGACAAGCGGACCCGCAAAAAATAATAGACGCATCTATTAAAGCACACGGTGGAACTAATTACACCGAGCAGGAGATAGAATTTGAGTTCAGAGACCGTACCTACACCTATAGAAATGATGGTGGCAACTATCGCTATACGCGGTCTGAAAAACCCAGTGAACAGCCATATCAGGATGTATTAAGCAACGACGGATTCAAACGAATGTCTGGAGATCAGCAAATTGCGCTCGCTGATAAAATCGCCAGGGCCTCCAGAGAATCAGTTAACTCTGTGGTATACTTCGCCATACTTCCACACTTCTTGAATGATCCCGCTGTAAACAAGAGATACTTAGGACAGAATTCTATCAAAGGGACAACATACCACAAGATAGAGATCACATTTGACGAAGAAGGAGGTGGCTCAGATCATGATGATGTTTATGTTTATTGGTTCGATGCTGCTGACTACAGCCTAGACTTTTTGGCCTACTCATTTGAGGTCAACGGAGGAGGAGTGCGGTTCAGAGAGGCCTACAATCCACGGAGAACGGCTGGCATCACCTTTCAAGATTATGTAAATTATAAGCACAATAAAGAGACCCCTGTAGAGTCCCTTGACGACGTATTCGTCGCTGGTGAACTCATAGAATTATCTCGCATTGAGCTCAAGAATATCCGCTCTATAAATAATTAATCCTTGATTATGACACTTCGCATATTTGTACTCAGCATGCTCCTCAATATTGCGCTCAGCGCTCAGCGTGGACAGCCATTAGACGTTTCGATCGACTGGGAGTCTTATGACCCACCCTCAACCCTCGTCGTACCAGAGAATCCTACAGAGAGCGCTAAGTTTCCATTCGTCGACGTACATAGTCATCACTGGCGCATGGCGACGATGGATCTCGATAAGCTCATCGGCGAGATGGATAGTCTCAATATGAAGGTCAATGTCAACCTCAGCGGACGTGGTGGCAAAGCGCTAAAAGATATCACTGACAACATTAAGAAACATGGATACGAGGACAGACTTGTCGTCTTTACCAATATCAACATACAGTCTATCCTCGAACCGGATTGGACTGAAAATACGGTTAAGCAAATCGAGTATGATGTAGCCAATGGCGCACGTGGGCTTAAAATCTACAAGAGCCAAGGAATGACAAATACCGATAGCCTTGGCAATAGAGTACAAATCAATGATCCTCGCATAGGCCCTGTTTGGGAAAAATGCGGTGAGTTAGGTATTCCTGTTCTGATACATTCTGCCGATCCTAAACCTTTCTGGGCTCCACATGATAGCCTTAACGAGCGATGGCTTGAGTTGAAGCTGAGACCAGGCCGTAAGAGAGAAGCGGATAATCCTGCTTCTTGGGAGACGATTATCTCCGAGCAGCATGACATCTTCAGAAGGCATCCTAACACGACCTTCATCAATGCCCATATGGGTTGGTATCCTAATGACTTAGGACGACTGGGTGAACTCTTAGAAGAGCTCCCTAACATGTATGTAGAGATCGGTGCTGTTATCGCAGAGCTGGGCAGACAGCCTAGGATGGCAAACTGGTTTTTTGAAAAGTACCAAGATCGAGTGCTCTTTGGCAAGGATTCCTACAAGCCAGAGGAGTATCCAACTTACTTTCGAGTATTAGAGTCAGCGGATGAGCACTTCCCATACTACAAGCGCTATCACGCCTATTGGAGAATGTATGGCCTCGATTTGCCAGACCATATACTGGAGAAACTCTATTATAAGAATGCGCTGAAGATTATACCGGGTTTGAATCCTGAGATCTGGGAGTAGT
>CAZJTO010000428.1:0-2216 GCA_964548935.1 uncultured Saprospiraceae bacterium | reverse complement strand
ATCTTGTCTGATGCCATCGCCATCATCAACCCATACAAAATCTCCGATGGAGCCATTTGTAAAGAACCCAGCATCGATGCTGAAATCGGATTCACTAACATCTAACCTTATAGGCGGTGTAAACTCAGTAATCGTTACATCACTATCTAAATTAGAATCTCCTTGACCTGGCAAAGTCGTTAAAAATCCTGATGGACTATTGAATTTGACAAAATAAATGCCTGGTTCTACACCTTCAAGAAAGTATCTACCATTGGCATCTGTAGTTGTCGAAGAAACATAATCTCTGTTACTATCGAATAGTTCGACAAGTACGTTAGCAAGAGGAGGCTCCCCTTCTTCTTGGATACCATCTCTGTCTAAATCTTCCCATACAAAGTCTCCAATTAAACTTAATCCTTTAGTCCCAAAAGTGTATGCCAAATAGTCGCTAGGAACTATACTTTCATCAGTAGTGATTGAACCAAAAAACTGGTTGGTCACACCACCAGTAAATTCTGGTGAACTGCTGTCCTCGCTTAGGTATACCACATCTACAGAAGATGGAATCGGAACCCACATAGAGCCATCCCACCCTACTATAGTTAGGTTTTCTAAGTCATTGTCAGTTAGTTGAGCTACTCGACTATCAAAATCCCAGGTTAGGGTGATTTTTGTTGGATTTGTACCATCTATATCCCAGTATTCAACATCACTAATTTCAGTCAGCGAAATAGTTTTATTGGACCTACTGAAAGGAGCGCCAGCAGGAAGTGGTTGAAGTAAATCACCAAATACACCCGGTATTCTCGCTGTAGAAGGATCCGCTCTATAATAGGCGGCAGCCGCTCCAGCCGATCCCGTAATTGCTATCGGTCGAAAGAAATTGTCATTTCCTATTGGAAAGGTAAATCCATCTGATCCATAATATTTTACATAGCCGTCGACATGCTGATCCCTGTCTACATTTTTCCATCCGATTGAAACATTGGAGAACGAGAAAAACCCTCGATCGCCATTTCTATCTGTTCCTACAAGTCCTGGCAGTACTCCAGCTCCTCCATAATCAAAATCATGTTGACCGAAAACAACACTCTCTCCTTGATTATGCACGTATGTGTTACCAAGACTACGAGACTGACCTATCAAGTTTACACTTAATAGCAGTATCGCCGCCCAGGCTGTCAATTGGAAATATGAGTTGAACCTCTTCACGTCGTAACTATTTGGGGTTATATCTAATAATTACTTCACTACGAATACCACGTTGATAAATGTACAGTTGCCTGGAGGCACGTTCACTACATCATACGTTAATACTCCGTTGTCATCAAGTGAAAGATTACTGAATACTGAGTTATCTAAATCTGTGACGTAGTATTCTAACTCGCCTCTCGCATATGTTGGAATAGATCCCGCTGAACTCGGGCTTGATAAAAGCGGAGCTCCAAATCTATTCTGATACTCTTGCCAAAGGTCGATTGACTCTCCTGTTGTAATTGAACTAACATCAATTACTATCGCAGGTGGATAAAATATCCTTGCAGATCTTGCAGTGTTAGACTGTATCACGTCTCCATCACTATCCACACCAAGTAAGAAATTAGCTCTTGGAGTATCAGTATAGGTATTGTTATCACCATAGTCACTGAATCTTACTTGACCTCCTTCTACATCTAATCTAGCATCAGGTGTCGGAGTTCCAATACCAACGTTTCCATCATTGTTGAGGACAAGTTGATTAGAATTCAAGGTGCCTGCATTGTCTGAAGCAGTTTCTAAAATCAAGTCAGCACCGTCGGATGAAGCAGTACCTTCACTTTTTGATTTAATCTGTGAAGATGTAGTTGCATCCGCTCCAACTCTATGTGCGAACTCTAATATATTATGACTATTTGCTGCATTTCCTTCATCGTAAAGCTGTAAAGCAATATTATCTCTGACATTACTACCCCCTTCGATTACTGCCCATGGGCCTCCACTTGTAGGGTCGCCAGCATCAACATGCAATGGATATTGCGGATTGCTTTCATTAATTCCGACATTGCCTACTGTGAAGATATTGTCAGTGATATCATCTGCTTGAGTAGATCCTACTTCAAACCAATCTACATCGCCATCTCTATATGGAGATAGATCAACAGTCTGTGCTGCTTCTCCGTCGCTTTCTAAGCTAAGTGATAATATATCAGATCCATTTATATTGAACAAGTCAATAGTCTGATCATCTGAACCAG
>CAZJTO010000427.1:0-2223 GCA_964548935.1 uncultured Saprospiraceae bacterium | reverse complement strand
GCTATTTGCAGCAACAGTGTCGAAGCGCAATTTCAGACAGGCAGTAAAACGCAATTTAATCAAAAGGCATATCCGAGAAGCCTATCGCCTAAATAAGCCAGTAATATCTCAAGAGGGGCTCGAGAAATCTCATTGGGCACTGATGTACATATATATATCCAAAAATCAAGAAGACATAAGCTTGCTACCTGACGCTATGCGCAAGATCAATAAGAAAATCCTAAAACGAATCAAAGCTTGATGTAGTGATGTCATATCTTGTATATTCATGCCCATGGCTGCAGCAAGATTAACGCTCATACTGAGCACCATTATACTGTTCTCCATAAGTGGGAGGGCTCAATTATTTCTTCAATTAGAGCGTGCTGGCTCCCTCAAGGTTCAGAAGTATCCCGCTGGGGCGGACATAAAATTTAAGACTGCGGCTTATCCTGACTATTGGCAGAATGGCAGAATCTATCAGATCATACCAGAAGAGCAGTCGGTCGTATTTAGTGATCGCATCACCTATCTTAAGGACTATACTCATTTTAGATACCAACGGTCATGGCCCAATGGCGTTGGTAATAACCTCATGCGCTTTGGGGTTTCGTGGTTTGCCTTTGCTGGCTTATTGACTGGATTAAATGAACTTGGAGCACTTGAAAACTCATTCGACTTTGGAACTGATACTGCTATAATTGGAGGTTCTGCATTGGTGACCGGATATCTCACCAAGAAATTATTTGCCACTGTAACTCGTAAACTCAATGGCAAAAATCGTCTGCGCATTGTTGACTTACGCTTTTAAATCAATGAGATAATCTAAGGCCTGTCGATATCCATCTAATCCCTGACCTACGATGCTATGTACGGCAACAGGCTTGATATAGGAATGATGCCTAAAAGTCTCTCGTTCATATATGTTGGAGATATGAACTTCCACCACAGGGCTCGTAACAGCACTCACTGTGTCTGCCAATGCTACAGAGGTATGTGTATAGCCCCCTGGATTGAAAATAATCCCATCAACCGTAAAACCGAGCTCTTGAATCTTGTCGATCAGATCTCCCTCGTGATTGGATTGATAATACTCCAGTTGATGATCAGGGTAACTTGGGGACAAGTCCGCAAAGTAGTCTAAAAACGTCTGGCTCCCATAAATCTCAGGCTCACGCTTACCGAGAAGATTGAGGTTGGGACCATTGAGAATCAAAAATTGCATCCTCTAATTTACCTCTTGAGAGAGAAACTTGAGTCGTACTAATCTGATCTCTTCCCTAGTAATATCATCTTCTTCGAGCTCCTTTAAAGCATCTTCGATAGATTCACTCTCTGCATCACTGAAGTAATCATATATATCCTCAATCGTATCCTCGTCCATGTTATCTTCGAGATAGTAGTCTATGTTCAGTTTAGTACCGGATAATACGATCATATCCATCTCGTCGAGGAGTTGCTCCATATTAAGCTTAGCAGAGTCTGCGATATCTTCAAGTGGCATTTTGCGATCAACTCCAAGTATGATAGACACTTTAGCTTTAGACTTATTGGCTACCTGCTTTACGACGAAGTCTTCAGGCCTCATGATGTCGTGTTCCTCCACATAGTCCTGGATCATCTCCACGAATGGTTGACCATACTTCTTAGCTTTGCCTTCACCTACCCCGCTGATATTGCTCATATCAGCCACTGAGGTTGGATAGTACGTCGCCATGTCTTGGAGTGATGGATCCATAAAGATCACCCAAGGCTTTACGCCATGACGCTTAGCTTCTTGCAATCTCAGGTCCTTCAGCATCTTCATCAGAGTATCATCTAATGCTGCACCTTTAGCTGATGTACTGGTGGCTATGTGGTTGTTACTCGCTTGGCTATAATCATGATTGAGACTAATCTCAAATTTTCCTCCTGTTTTTAAAAACTGCTCGCCCTTCTCCGTGACCTTAATTAGGCCATATTGTTCAATATCTTTTCTGAGATAATTAGCCAATATCGCCTGACGTAACAGCGAGTGCCAAAATAGATTAGCCTTGCCCTTGCCTGCACCAAATGACTTCTTCACATCATAGCGGAAGTTCTTCATCTCCTGGGTGCTACGCCCGATGATATATTCGACTAAAAACTTGATGCCATAGTTCTCATTAAGCTCCTTGACGATACCAATGGCAGTTTTTAATTCTCCACTCGCATCCTCTACTGGCTTTGGATTACTGCAGTTGTCACACATCTTCTTACAATCCG
>CAZJTO010000426.1:0-2225 GCA_964548935.1 uncultured Saprospiraceae bacterium | reverse complement strand
ATATTCAAAACATATTATACTATCTATGATTTCTACCAAATACTGCTTAATTTTTAGGATACACGAGGCAAATCGCTGACTTACGGTATAGCCTATTGTATTTTTTGTTAATGATTAAGATATCCCTAATTGATACGCTGTACAGTACGCTTTCGCTGACCAAGATAAATCATTCCGACTCCCAGCATAACAAGACTTAATAAGATGAGACCCCATTCGCCAAGTGTAGGAATGGGAGCAGGATTATTAGTCGACGCTCCTCCTATGGTAATACTTGATCCTAAGAACTCTGTAGAGTTGGAAATCGGAAGTGATGAATCAGCGGATCCATCCGGACAAATAATACTAGGAGAGAACATTCCTGCTTGGGTGTATGTATGCATTATTGTGAAATTCTGTGTAGGAGTGAAAGGTATAGATGCAGAACCATCTCCTGGATCGAATTCAGGTTGTCCGGTTTGGGACGGCACACATGAATCAAAGAAAGAAATAGTAAAAGTCACAGGTTGGTTGACGAGAGGGTTGTCAGGTGAAATAGTTACACCAGTGTCTCCTGCATAAGAGAAACTAGAGATTAGTAAAAAAGCCAGAGTGGAAATGAGAATTCTTGTAGTCATAGCAAATTTTGGTTAATTAACAATTTGATCATGCTAAGAGTATAATGATCATTACAAAGTTTAGCTAATGTAGTCTAGTGGGAATAATAGAGCCTATAGTAGAAGTGATAATTTTTCAATAACAATTTTCTATATATATAATTCAAATCAATTCTATTATTTCACTAACTGCGATGGCGATGGCGAGCTCTTTTCAAGCAAAGCAAGTCAAATCGTACACAGATATATATAACACTTTTGAAGCCAATCCTGAAACGGAACTCGTACTACGTCTTGGCTACAGGATGAATCGTATCAAATAATAATAGAAATAACGCTGTGATAAACAAAAGCGATCGTGGCAATACTACCAAATATTTTCTGCATCAGCTTTCATCTATCCTCTATCCTCTACTATCTTAGATGATATAACTAACTGAATAGAAACAGCTCAAACGGATGCATCAATGCGGCTATAAATGAAAATAGCATCAATACAATATTGATGCTATCTATATTTTTATTCACGATTAAACGGTCTTATTTGACGCGCTGCGGAGTACCTTTTCGCTGACCAAGATAGATCATTCCGACTCCCAGCATAACAAGACTCAATAAGATGAGACCCCACTCGCCAAGAGTAGGAATAGGTGCTGGTGCTGGTGCTGGTGATGCGGTTATGACAGGATTCCCTGAAATAGGTAACGCACTAGTCGAAAAAGGACAAAACACTGATGGGGTAAAGGACCCTGCCGTCGTATAGGTATGTGTGCCAACATATGATCCTTCAACTTCAGATAGCGTTATTGCTTCCGATCCATCACCTGGATCTAGGGTAGGTCCGGTTTCTTCCACTTCGAAAACCAAATTCGCTATTTTGCAGACTGATTCAAGATTATTTACTGTAAATGTAACCTCTTCTCCTGCAATAGGATTTTCTGGTTCGACTGAAAGAGTAATACCAAAAGTACCTCCAAACAGTGAAGTGCTCAGTAAGAACGTGCCAAATATTAGTATGAATGATTTCATCATTTATGTTTTGGTGAATACAATAATTACGGTGTAAAAATAAGAAATAATCCTTATCAGAGTCATTCTCATGGAAAGAAATTAGCTGATGAAAGAGATGGACAAGAGCAAAATTGGAAATGAGCGGTTGTCTTCGCTAATTGAGAAAGAGAATCAATAGTCATGAAGCCAATATGGTTTTTATCTACGCTATATACTGCTTGATTTTTTCCGCATCATCCTTTATCTGACCTACGACCATCTGATATGATGCATAGAATCCATCTTTAGTCGCCTCTACTTTGGCGAGTGATTCGTTGATTTTGCCCTCTGTTTTATTGAGTTCTGTCTCCGCTTCCTTAATTTCAGCTTGGAGCTTTTTGATCTGTTGCTGCTTAGCTTGAATGGATTTTTTAAGGTTGGAGACATTCTGCTCTCGCTGTATTACTTGAGTGGATTTTTGCTTTTCGAATGCCTCAGCAAACTTTTTCTCTTCTCCATCCAAGATCTGTAAGTAGTGCTTGATACTTTCTGAAAGTTTCTTTTTAGTCAGACCCATGGTTTGAGCCATGGCAAAGGCATTCTGATATCGCTTAGCCTCATCAGACTCTATCTTCATCA
>CAZJTO010000425.1:0-2238 GCA_964548935.1 uncultured Saprospiraceae bacterium | reverse complement strand
TGCCTCCAGCCTACTGAGATAATCCTGATATTTCTGTTTTCGATAGATGAGGTCCAATGTGGCACATACATTTAGACCGAAAAAATACAGAAAGGGTATGGCAAAACCATACCCTTTCATAGTTATCTATTTTTATCCTCTACTTTAATAGCAGAGAGGAAGTAGTCTAGCTTGTGGTCAGTCCTCGGACTAGTAGGGAGACCTCGTCATTGTACACCTCAATAAATCCTCGAGCGATGCCATATATCGCCGTTGAGCCAGAAGCGTCGATCACTCTGACCTCACCTTCGCCAAGAGCTGATACGATAGCAGCGTGACCTTTGAGTATTTCAAACTGTCCAGAGATGCCTGGCACCTTAACAGATTTAACCGCTCCGCTAAATACTTCTTTGCCTGGTGTTAGTATCGTCAGATTCATGTGATAGTGATAATATTACGAATGACTGATTAAGCGTTAGCCTCAGCTAATAACTTCTTACCTTTTGCAATAGCCTCCTCAATAGCACCAACCAAGTTAAATGCTGATTCTGGATACTCATCTACCTCACCATTTAGGATCATCTTAAATCCTTTTATGGTATCCTCGATTGGTACAAGTACACCCTCCAGACCAGTAAACTGCTCTGCAACGTGGAATGGCTGTGATAAGAATCGCTGTACACGACGTGCTCTGTGTACCACTTGCTTATCTTCTTCTGATAATTCCTCCATACCTAAGATGGCGATGATATCTTGTAGCTCTTTATAACGCTGTAGGATGTTGATCACCTTAAATGCGGTATCATAATGCTCATCTCCGATGATCGCAGGATCTAATATTCTTGAAGTAGAATCCAGTGGATCCACGGCAGGGTAGATACCCTCTGATGCCAACTTCCTGCTCAATACAGTAGTCGCATCAAGGTGAGCGAATGTAGTTGCTGGTGCGGGATCTGTTAAATCATCCGCTGGCACGTATACGGCCTGCACAGATGTAATCGATCCTCTCTTAGTCGAGGTGATCCGCTCCTGCATCTTACCCATCTCTGTAGCGAGTGTCGGCTGATATCCTACCGCTGAAGGCATACGCCCTAAAAGTGCTGATACCTCAGAACCCGCCTGAGTAAATCTAAATATGTTGTCAATGAAAAATAGGATGTCTTTTCCTCCTTGTGGATCATTGACATCTCCATCTCTGTAGTATTCAGCAATCGCCAATCCAGATAGCGCCACTCGCGCTCTTGCGCCTGGAGGCTCATTCATCTGTCCGAATACGAACGTTGCTTTACTTTCTAAGAGTGATTCTTTCTTAATCTTGCTGAGGTCCCAGCCTCCTTCTTCCATAGAGTGCATGAACTCCTCACCATAGTTGATGATACCTGCCTCAAGCATCTCTCTCAATAAGTCATTACCCTCTCTCGTACGCTCACCTACACCTGCAAATACTGAGATACCATCATAACCTTTGGCAATGTTGTTGATCAACTCCTGGATCAATACCGTCTTACCCACACCGGCACCTCCAAATAGTCCAATCTTACCACCTTTGGAATACGGCTCGATCAGGTCAATAACCTTAATCCCCGTATAGAGTACTTCTGACTCGGTTGATAAGTTTTCGTATGCTGGTGGATCCTGATGGATAGATCTGGTGACCGTACCAGTTACCTCACCGATACCATCAATAGCTTCACCCACTACATTAAATAGACGTCCCTTGATGGCGTCACCAATAGGCATAGAGATAGGACCACCTAAATCCCTTACAGTTGTACCACGTGTCAAACCATCTGTTGCATCCATCGCAATAGCACGTACGCTATCCTCTCCGAGGTGCTGCTGACACTCTAATACGATGCGATCTCCATTTGATTTTTCAACCACGAGGGCATTCATAATCTCCGGAAGTGCAACATTATCACCTGCGAAACTTACATCGACAACTGGTCCGATGATCTGCTTTATTTCTCCAACGTTAGCCATTGTATATAGTACTTGTGGGTTCTAAAATTTGCCGCAAAGATAGCTTTATATTACATCTATAAAAGGATGTCAGGATTAAAACATTGAGAGGATTAATTTTTTGTTGTAGGCTCTGGCGAATAGAGTGGATTTGAAGGGTGGATGTTAGTTCCAAGTGGCGAGTAACGAGTTGCGAGATTTGGGATGATACAAGGGAGATAGTAGCGAGTCGCGAGTAGTGAGAGTCATCCCACATTAGCTGTTGCAGTACCTCGTGATGTATTTAAGTCAAAGTAT
>CAZJTO010000424.1:0-2239 GCA_964548935.1 uncultured Saprospiraceae bacterium | reverse complement strand
AAGCCATCGAAAATCATCATCAGTGGGTGGAAGCAGCAGCATTTTTAGGATGTCATTCCATCAGAGTGAATGCCGCTGGGACTGGCACAGCAGAGGAAGTCAAAGACGCCGCCATACAAGGACTTGGCGCGCTTACAGAATATGGCCAGACTCACGATATCAGCGTCATAGTAGAGAACCATGGTAGCTACTCCTCTGATGGTTCATGGCTATCCAGTGTGATGGCAGGGGTCAACAGTCCGTATTGTGGGACGCTACCTGATTTTGGAAATTTTTGTATCACCAAAACTGCCGACAACTCCGAATGTATCGAAGAATACGATCGCTATAAAGGAATGATAGAACTCATGCCCTATGCCAAGGGCGTCAGTGCTAAGTCCCATGACTTCGACGCAGCCGGCAATGAGATACATACAGACTTCAAGCGCATGCTACAGATCATCCAAGACTCAGGTTACAAGGGCTATATAGATATCGAATACGAAGGATCTACCCTCAGCGAATCAGATGGCATCAAAGCCACTAAGAAACTATTGGATAAATTAGGTGCAGAAATGGCAGGGTAATGCAGCTACTATAGCTCCAATACAAAATCATTAGTTGACAAGAAGCTTTATAAGAAAAGCAATTAACAAGCATTAGTAGAATCAATCACTATGATCCCCTATCGTCCCTGATTCATTATGAAAAAGCCAAAAACCTAAAGCACAGAGGCACCAAAACCTTTCAAACTGTTATTCAACAATTCAAACTATTAATCCCGGCCATACAACTGCTTACCTGGCTCATAATACTTGTCGCCTTCTCGCCAGAAGAATGATCGATCTGCATTGCCAATACTTATAGCAGAGAGGATAAAGGACTTTACATACTTCTCGATATAATCCATGTCCAAGCTTTCAAGATCATCACCAGGTTGGTGGTAATACTTAAATATCTCTTCATCAAAAGACCTAAATCCAAGACTAAAAGTAGGCGCTGGGATGCCTTTTCTTGCAAAATTGACATTGTCAGATCTATCAAATAACCCTTGCTCCTTGGCGGGATCTTCGATCGCTTCGAGTCCAAAGGCATTACAAGACTCTTGCATAACATCTTCTGCATCGGTGCGTGTCAAGCCAATCACAGTAACGATTGACGTATCATTGTATCCCCCATTGTCGATGTTAAAGCAATACTTAACTTGATTCAATGGTACGGGTGGGTTTTCTACAAAATACCCTGACCCTAACAGGCCTTTCTCTTCAGCTGTGAACAAGATAAATAGTGCACTTCGCTTCATCGGATTAGCGGCGATATACTCTGCCAATGATAGAATTGCAGAGGTGCCCACAGCATTATCGCGAGCCCCATTATAGATCGTGTCTCCTGTTTCATCTGCCTGACCTATGCCCACATGGTCATAGTGCGCACTATAGATGATATACTCATCTTTGAGCACTGGGTCAGTCCCAGGCACAATACCAACCACATTAGCTGACGGAAGCTCATTCTTATCAATGCCTTGCATATCCAGAGTGGCTGACACCTTATTATCAATTAGGCCAGCGATGGCCGTTGAGTCAGTCGTCGATACCCACATGTGCGGAAATTGTTCGATACGTTTTTCTCCGATTGGATTAGTAGAGAGGGTCTTTTGCTGGCCTAGTCTTTTGACAAACCTCCAGGGAGTTCGTACGTTTTGATATATCTCTATGAGTCCCATGCCCCCTGCATCGATTACTCGCTGGCGCTTCGCTCTGGACTCTTCGATAATAGCACGAATGTCACTGTTCTCGCCATCACCAATCTGTGAAACAGCCATCTTAAATCTTAGGTCGACCTCGGCAAGGTCAGCTTCTTGTCCATGATTGACAAATACTGTTGGCAACGTGGTGTTCTGCTTGTGGCCATTGAGTACCAATGCATCATCCGGTAGGCTTAATGCCGATGTGCCTATATGTATGCTGGCGCTATCCGGTGGAGATACCTCAACAAATGGTACTGTCTGAAGGTAATTACCATACCCACTCAATGTGTCTACTCCTGCTCTGATAAATACGCTTGAAATGTATGAAGCCGCTGATTCCAATCCCTGCGATCCAGTCTCTCGACCTTGGAGTGCATCCGAAGCCAAAAATGAAATATGCGACGTGATTCCTCTCTGATTAATGCTAGCATTAATAGCCTCTACATCGTTTTGTGCGATCAACTGACCACTGATAAGAAACAAGCAAACTATAAGTCTCATCATGTTGAT
>CAZJTO010000423.1:0-2243 GCA_964548935.1 uncultured Saprospiraceae bacterium | reverse complement strand
GATCAAGAACCCGAGAAAGGTTATTTCTTCAGGTCTGATCACTTCAACTTTGCCAAAGTTGGGATACCTCCTTTATTCGGCGAAGGCGGCTATGACCATATCGAAAAAGGCATCGAGTACGGCAAGGCAAAAAAAGCAGAATATACCGCCAACAACTATCACGCACCAAGTGATGAATATGACCCCGAGACCTGGGACATGAGTGGTGTCATGCAAGACGCTCAGATCTATTATAATATAGGATGGCGCTTGTCCAATTCTCAAGAGTGGCCGCAATGGTATGAAGAGAGTGAGTTTAGTAGGCGTAAGACCTTGAAGGACTAAAGTTCAAAGTTACAAGTTGGAAAGTTGCAAGTGATCAATGACTTAGAGCAACGGTAGAAGAATTACGATTGACAACTTTAAACTTCTTACTTGTAAACTTGCAACTTGAGTAATCTAATAACTCGCTACTAATTCTGATATTTGCGCTCTTAACAAGTGATTATGGCCAAGTATCCAGAATACAAAGGATTAGACTTACCAGAGATAGACCGCAGCATACTAGCTTTTTGGGAAGCAGAAGATATTTTTCAAAAGAGTATCAATGAGCGATCTGAGGAAAATCCCTTTGTATTCTATGAGGGGCCGCCGTCTGCAAATGGTAAGCCTGGAATACACCATGTCATGGCTCGTACTGTAAAAGATCTCTTCTGTCGGTACCATACGATGAAGGGCAAGCGAGTAGAGCGCAAAGGGGGTTGGGATACGCACGGCCTGCCCGTAGAGCTCAAAGTAGAAAAAGAACTGGGCATCACTAAAGACGACATCGGCACAAAAATCTCTATCGAAGATTATAATAAAGAGTGCCGATCTGCAGTGATGAAGTTCAAGGAACTCTGGGATGACCTCACTAAGAAGATGGGCTACTGGGCCGATCTGGACAACCCATATATCACCTTTGAGAATGATTACATCGAGTCCGTATGGCACTTGCTTAAGACACTCTATGACAACGATCTCGTCTATAAGGGATATACCATTCAACCCTACTCTCCAGCAGCCGGAACTGGCTTAAGTTCACATGAGCTAAATATGCCTGGAGCGTATCAGGATGTCAAAGACACCTCGGCAGTAGCACAGTTCAAGTTGATCAATGATGAAAAATCGGCGTTCTTATATGATGACAAGGGCGATGGTGATGTATATATGATAGCATGGACGACGACGCCATGGACCTTGCCGTCTAACACGGCTCTAGCCGTGGGAAAGAAGATTACCTATGTTAAGATCAAGACTTATAATCCTTATACTAAGCTGCCAGTCAACTTGATCTTAGCGGAAGACCTCTTGGGTAAGTGGTTTAAGCCCGAACAAGCTGACGCAGACTATCCTGCATTCACAGGAGAAGAAAAATTAATCCCATATGAAGTCCTCCAAAAGGTAACTGGAGAGCAGCTTGAGCACCTCCGTTACGAGCAGCTACTACCATATGTACAGCCAGATGATGGTGATGCATTCAAGGTGCTCATCGGAGACTTTGTCAGTACATCAGATGGTACGGGTATCGTACATATCGCTCCATCATTCGGTGCAGACGATATGCGAGTGGGTAAGAAGTATGGCATGGGATCATTGACTCTTGTGGATAAGCAAGGAAAGTTCGTTGACGAAGTGACTGATTTCGCAGGGCGCTATGTCAAAAACTATAAAGACGAAGCAGAGTATCGCAGTGTAGATATTGATATATCAATCAAGCTTAAGGAGGATAACAAAGCCTTCAACGTACAGAAATATCAGCACAACTACCCACACTGCTGGCGTACGGATAAGCCGATACTATACTATCCATTAGATAGTTGGTTTATAAAAGCCTCAGCACGGCGTGAGCGCATGGTGGAACTCAATAATACGATCAACTGGAAGCCTAGCCATACAGGCGAAAAGCGCTTCGGCAACTGGCTCGAAAACCTCCAGGACTGGAATCTATCAAGGAGTCGTTACTGGGGCATACCGCTACCCATATGGCGTACTGCCGATGGCTCGGCCGAAAAGTGTATTGGTTCGATTGCCCAATTAGAAGAGGAAATAAAAAAAGCCAACGCTGCACTTGGGTTATCACAGGAGGTACCACAAGATCTCCACAAGCCATACATCGATGATGTCACCCTTGTCTCGGACTCCGGAGCTGAGATGAAGCGTGAAGCGGACTTGATAGATGTCTGGTTTGACTCGGGATCGATGCCTTATGCACAGTGGCACCA
>CAZJTO010000422.1:0-2253 GCA_964548935.1 uncultured Saprospiraceae bacterium | reverse complement strand
AAGCTTGCTCAAGACTGGTTTCAGATTAAAGATCGAGAGCTTAAGCTGATCAAGGAAAATCATCAAGCTGAGTTGAGCTCACTCAAGTCTCAGATCAATCCACATTTCTTATTCAATAGTTTGAATAACATCTATGCACTAACTGGAGATCATCCAGATACAGCACGTGATTATATCTTGAGGTTATCGGATGCGTTGCGATATATGATTTACGAGACTGATGAAGAGTTGGTCCCTTTGCATCAAGAGGTTAAATATATTTCAGATTACATCGCACTTGAGCAATTGAGAATGAATCAGCCAGACTCCGTAATATTTACTTATCCCGATGACTTGTCAGAGATGATTGCTCCGTTGATACTGTTGCCCTTGGTTGAAAACTGCTTTAAGCATGCAGACAAGCACAATCCAACCATCAAAATAGCCATTGAACTCAAGGGTACGGAATTGCTATTAACAACTGTCAACCGTATAACTGAATCAAATGATCAATCCGAGAAGTCCGGAGGCTTGGGTTTAGATAACTTAGCTAAACGTATATCTCTGTTATATCCAGACAAGCATGAGCTTCTAACGAGCATTACAGATGGCCTTTATCTCACTTCATTAACGATAGATCTCAAACCATGAGTAATAGCATATTGATAGTAGATGATGAGCCATTAGCCCGAAAGGTGATTCGAGAATTTGTGGATAAAATGGACAATTCAACGGAAATAATTGAAGCACAGGATTCCATTGAGGCACAGAAAATAATGAGTGAACGCCATCTTGACATCATCTTCTTGGATATTAATATGCCCTTGATGTCAGGCATAGAGTTGGCCGAATCAAATGAGTTGAGGGACCCTCTGATCATATTCACTACAGCATATGTTGAGCACGCCGTTAAGGCATTTGAACTTGAGGCATTTGACTATTTGGTCAAGCCGATTAGTTTCTCTCGCTTTCAGAAGTCATTCAACAGAGCTATTGAGCATCTTGCGAGTAATGTCTCATCTGAAAGCTCCTGGATGATGGTCAAAGAGGGTAAGCGTATCTACAAGGTGCCTCATGCTGAAATCAGACATCTACAGGCATATGGTGACTACGTCAAGATCTTCAGCAGTTCTAAGACTTATCTGATGAAGACTAAACTATCCGCACTACTTAGCGACTTGCCTGACACATTTATTAGATGCCATCGATCCTATGTTGTTAATGCAGAGCACATCAAGTACATCGAGGGTAATCACGTCGAAATAGTTGATGAAAAGGTACCGATATCTGAGAGTTATCGACACGAATTGATGAGTAGGCTATAAGAACACTTTAGAGTAAAAGTCAATTACTTCTTCTCCTTTTTCCCCTCTTCTTTCAACCTTAGCTCGGTTCCATTTTCGATCACCTTAGATAATGACGAGTAAGGTCCTGAGATGACATCTTGATCGACATCAACGCCAGTCTTTAGCTCGATAAATTCATCATCTTGGATGCCCGTAGTTACCTGTACCATACGAGCTGTATCGCTCTCGTATAAGAATACTACTTCCTTAAGATCTTCGTCTGCGCCCTCCTCAGCTACATCCCGTATGGTGACAGCCTGTATAGGTATAGATAAGACTTCATCTTGTACGTCGGTGATGATCTCTACCGATGCAGACATGCCCGGTCTAAATGGATAGCTACTCTGTTCATTGGACAGCTCTGAATAGGAATTTGGATCCAAGCGTATCTTGACGATGAAGTTGGTGACCTGATCCGTATTGAGGCTATTAGAGGTGCCTGAGGCGGCATTTGAGGCTGAGTTAGCAATCTCCGTAACCTTGCCTGCAAACTTCCTGTCTATATAGGCATCCACCTCGATCTCCACATCGTCGTTGAGGTTCACTTTCAGGATATCATTTTCAGTGACTTCGACTTGAGCCTCCATAGTGTTTAGGTCTGAGATGCGCATGATCTCTGTACCGGTCATGGTAGCCGTACCTACAACTCGTTCCCCTTTTTCTACTGAGAGGCTGGATATTACACCAGTAGTCGGAGACTTAATCGTCGTTCGGCTTAGGTTAGTCTTGAGCTCTTTGAGTGAGGCCTCAGAACTTAATACCGTATATTCTGCGGCTTTAGCGGATTCTGTGGCAGCCGTGATATTGGCTAGGGCTGAGGCTATACTTGCCTGGGCAGATTCTACCTGTGCCAAACTCTGGTCGTACACTTCTTGACTGATTACCCCTTCTTCAAATAATTGCTTATTGCGATCGTGCACACGATTAG
>CAZJTO010000421.1:0-2254 GCA_964548935.1 uncultured Saprospiraceae bacterium | reverse complement strand
AATATTAGGACTTTTGGATTAAGAGTGATCCAAAACGGATGTCCATCACCATTCATTTTTGCTGGCACGCTGCCCATAGGTGAACAACCCCCAATAGCACGAGTCACCACAACAGATCAAGATATCTGCTTTGATGGCCAACTGAGTCTTGAGCTCTGTATAGATCCAACTTCAGCTTCAGAAAGTGCTACGATCAATTGGATTAATTCTACCACAGAGATTGTGATAGGTACTACTGATAGCATGTGTTTTACGCTTACAAATACAGATCCTCTCATCATTGGCTCTAATAGTGTTGTGGCTCAAATCCTTAACGACGGCTGTCCATCGAATTTCTCGGCACCCATAAATATAAATTTATCCGAAGTGCCAGAGGTCGTCGCACGAGCTGGCGAGGATGAAATAGTTTGCACAAGTAATGATGAACTCATTTCAGCTATCGAACCATTAAGGGGTTTTGGTACGTGGACAAGTGAGGATCCAGCTATAAGCTTTTCGGATGTCAATAACCACGAAACGAGAGTTTCAGGTCTTAGTCTTGGAGAGAACAGGCTCCTCTGGTCACTGAGTAGCGGTCCTTGTGAAAACTTCTCATCAGATGAAAAAATAGTAGTGCTAGAAGAATTCGTAATTGCCAACGACGATGTACTCCAATCATCTATGGATGGGGTAACAATATTAGATGTGACAGCTAATGATGATCTAGTGCCCAGCGATTTCACTATAGATATACTCGAGCAACCTCAGTCAGGTGAAGTGAGTGTAGATCCTTTTAATCAGGAAATAACATACATCCCACCTGCACAGCTTGTGGGTGAACTCAGCTTTTCTTACGAGATATGTAGCACTGTGTGTCTGGACAATTGTGATCAAGCCACTGCCCTGATCACCGCTATCAGTGATGACGGATGCATGGCACCGACGATCATTACACCCAACTCAGACGGAGTCAACGACCTATTCGTAATACCATGCATTAATACAGGATCATTTGCCAATAACAAACTTGTAATTTATAATGAATGGGGTGATGAAGTTCATTACGCTCAGCCCTATGACAATACTTGGAGCGGCACCCGCAATGGGGACCCACTCCCCTCTGGGACTTATTATTATGTATTTAGACCTGATGAACTACAAGATGCAACTAAAGGCTTCTTGGTTATACAGAGATGATTAAGAACACAGTCATATCAGTTCTTATCGTATTATCCGTAGGTATAGCTTATGGACAGGTCCAGCCCTTGTCGACCCAATTCATGTATAATAAGTTGGCACTCAATCCTGCATACGCTGGATCAGAAGCCTATACTGAACTCACAGCAATCGTAAGAAGCCAATGGATTGGTTTTCCGGGTGCACCGAAGACACAACAACTGAGTGCTAATATTCCACTTTTTGATCAGCGAGTAGGCCTCGGTATCACAGCCAATAGTCACAGTCTGGGAGTGACTAACTTTCAGACTATTGAGGGCTCGTACAGCTATAGATTGAAAACAAGCGAATCTGGCACTTTGAGCGTAGGACTGCAGACTTCATATCGCAGATATACAATTGACTTTAGTGATCCGCAGATCGTTGCAATTGACGGTATAGCAAATGATCCTAACATCATAGGCGGAAATGTGAATACCAACAGCCTTAATTTTGGTGGAGGCATTTATTATAGCGAAGACGATTTTTATATAGGCCTATCTATTCCTCGGCTTTCTGCACAAGATCTAACCTTGGGTGATGGGCCCTTGAACCTAACTGAGCAAAGAGTCGTAAATCTCATGGGCGGATACAACTTCGATCTGACCGAACAATGGGCCGTTACTCCACAAGTCCTGTTCAGATTCACAGAAGATCAACCCTTTGATACTGATGTCAACGTGACCTTCACATATGATAATTTCTTAACCTTAGGACTTAGTTATCGCCTTGGTGGTGATCGAAATAGTGTAGGAGAATCGGTAGATTTCATAGTCGGCGTAGAGCTCAACGAGTCATTGATGCTCGGAGCTGCATATGATTATAATGTCAGTGAACTTGGCAGAGTGAGCAGCGGAACATTTGAAGGTCTTGTGAGATATCGGCTAGGCGCCGCTCAAGGCAATGTCATTGATGTTAACCCTCGATACTTCTAGTATGAAGAAGGTATTCATCATATTAGCTATAGCTGTGTCCGCCCAAATAAGTCACGCTCAATATAAGCTCAATGAAGCTGCTCTTAGCGATGCGGAGATATACAACTTTAGAGATATAAATACTA
>CAZJTO010000420.1:0-2261 GCA_964548935.1 uncultured Saprospiraceae bacterium | reverse complement strand
ATTATGTCAATCGCTTTAAGTCTACTGCTCAAAAGAATCAGACCTATAAAGAGCTAGAATCTGGCTCCCTTGATATTATCATAGGCACCCATGCCCTACTCAATAAGAAGGTCAAGTTCAAGGACCTAGGGCTCCTAGTTATAGATGAAGAACAAAAATTTGGTGTAGCCGCCAAAGAAAAGCTACGTGGAATTAAGGTCAATGTGGATACCCTCACGCTGACCGCCACTCCGATCCCGAGGACGTTGCAGTTTTCACTGATGTCAGCACGAGATCTATCCATCATAAAGACAGCACCACCTAATCGTCAACCGATACATACAGAACGTCGAGTGTTTAATGATGAGATCATCAGAGAGTCTATCTATTATGAAGTACATCGAGGTGGTCAGGTATTCTTCGTTCATAACCGAGTAAAGTCCTTAATGGACATGTCGGCACTAATTAAGAGGCTCTGCCCAGATGTATCGATCGCAACGGCCCATGGACAGATGGATCCAAAGAATCTGGAGACGACATTAGTAGATTTCATAGATCGCAAGTATGACGTGCTCGTCTGTACTAACATTATTGAGACTGGTCTGGATATCGCCAATGCTAATACTATGATCATCAATAATGCTCATCAGTTTGGATTGAGTGATCTACATCAGCTGAGAGGTCGGGTCGGACGATCTAATAAGAAGGCATTTTGCTATCTGTTCGCTCCACCTATATCGACTCTTACTCCTGAGGCTCGCAAGCGTCTGAAGACATTGGAGGAGTTCAGCGATCTTGGCAGTGGATTTCATATTGCGATGAGAGATATGGACATTCGGGGCGCTGGTAATCTCTTAGGTGCTGAGCAGAGCGGTTTTATCGCTGACATAGGATATGACACTTATCAAAGAATCCTCGAGGAGGCCGTAGTAGAGCTTAAGGAAAATGAATTTAAGGATGTGTTTGATGAGCAACTCAAGGACCACTCATATGTGCGGGATGTAGAGATTGATACCGATGTGGAAATGCTCATACCAGATAATTATATCAATAATGTCCAAGAGCGTTTTAATCTCTATAGTGAACTCGATGCCATTAATGATGAGAATGGCTTGATAGACTTCAGACAAGGGTTGAAAGACAGATTTGGCCCAATCCCAGATACAGTAGAAGAGCTGTTCAACGGTCTTAGGTTGCGGTGGCAGGCCAAGAAGTTAGGATTTGAGCGTGTCATTATCAAAGGGGGTAGAATGAGATGCTACTTCATTTCTAACCCACAGTCCAGTTTTTTTGAAACACCTCTATTTCAATCCTTTATCAACTATATATCTACCAAGGGAGCTATGCAGGGATACCAACTCAAGCAAACTAAGTCTTATCTGATATTGTCTCGTGGCGAGGTAAGTACGTTAAAAGAAGGACAAATCTATCTTCAGCGAATCTTAGAAGATCTCGAAGTACCTGTTGAAGTTACTTCCTGAGTACTTTAAGAGGTTAAAACCATCTGAGCCGCATACAACCCTATTAGGATACTTATGATCCCGAGAATAACACTTCCCAGACTATATAGTATGGCAACGCCAGTGTCCCCAGATTGATAGAGTTGAACTACTTCTAAACTATAGGTAGAAAAGGTGCTGAACCCACCACAAAAGCCTGTCATGAGAAGCAGCTTTGATTGATTACCAATGATTTCTTTCATGAACAAGCCCATCAACAATCCAAGAATCAATGAACTTATCATATTAGCCATTAGTGTGCCCTTAGGAAATGAAGGATGAGTGAAAAACTCGGTAATGATATATCTGGTAACACAGCCAAAGCCGCCACCTAAGAATACTAGGCTAATAGAAGAAACAGAGAGCATCACGAACTCCGTGCAACACTTGGGCGACTGGATATGATCAGCCTTACCACCTGAGTGAAAATTATGCTAAGCGAGAGTAGCACTATGAATCCAAGCACTATATGTAGATGCTCAAGCCGTAGGGCTACGATGATCATCAACACATTAAATGCCAATAAGGTAAATGTCGATTGCATATGACTCAAGCCAGACTCGAGCATCAGGTGATGCAGATGCCTCTTGTCTGGGACGAACGGCGAAGTACCCTCTAACAACCTAATCGTAAAAACTCTGAGGGTATCATATATAGGCAGGATCATCAATCCGAAGGCAATGATCACTGGCGAGTCAAACTTCATTGGATGAGTGCTTAAAGTCATGTTGATCTCCATGAATTGTATGACGATGATACTACAAACGGCACCTAACACCAATG
>CAZJTO010000419.1:0-2269 GCA_964548935.1 uncultured Saprospiraceae bacterium | reverse complement strand
GAGCAATTGGATAATATTGAAGAGCTTAGACAAGAACACCTAAAGTTAGTCGACCCATCACTAAATATTGATGCTCAGTCTTTTGGTGATCAGCCTGTTTTTGTGAATCTGGCGTTTAATGTACATGGTAACGAACCCTCTGGATCAGAGTCTGCACTGCTCGCAGCATATGTGTTAACCGCATCCAATCATCCCGATATCCAAAGATTGAGAAAGAATGGCATTACGTTTTTAGATCCCTGTATCAACCCAGATGGTCGTGATAGACATACGCATTGGGCGAATAGTCGCCGAGGAGTCAATGTCCTAATAAAAGATCCAATGGATGCCGAGCATATAGAGGCTTGGCCTCGTGGCAGGACGAATCACTTTTGGTTTGATCTCAATCGTGACTGGCTGCTTGCAGTCCATCCCGAATCTCAAGGCAAATTAGAATGGTACCACAATTGGTATCCTAATGTGGTGACAGACTTTCACGAGATGGGCACCAACAGTTCGTACTTTTTTGAACCGATGAAAACTAATGGATCTAAAGATCCAATCATGCCCAAAGCGAACTATACCACGCTCAATGATGAATTTGCCAAATATTACGTCAAGGCTATGGATGAACTGGGTTCATTCTACTTTACTAAAGAAGTATTTGATGGCACCTATCCTGGCTACGGATCTTCTTATCCTGACTTACAAGGCGGCTTAGGTATCCTCTTTGAACAAGCCAGCTCCCGAGGGCATGTCCAAGAAACGCCACTGGGGGATTTAACATTCCCATTTACGATTAGAAATCAATTTGTCAATGCCATTGCAACAGTCGAAGCGGCTGTCGACAACAAAGAATTGATGCATAGCTATCAGAGGGAGTTCTTTCAGTCAGCTTTGAGCAATGCAAGATCTTCAGATATACAATCTTATGTGATCAGTGAAACTTATGATCACAGCAGGATGCGGGAATTTTTAGAATTGCTATTGAGACATCGCATCAAGGTATATACGACTGATGTCGAAGGGCAATATATGATTCCTACAGAGCAGCCTCAGTACCGTATGGTCCAGACGATGTTTGAGACGTATAGTGAGTATCAGGATAGTGTCTTCTATGATGCTTCGGCTTGGTCATTAGTTAATGCATATAATATAGATCACCAAGCTTCCAGATCTACCAGTGCCGCTAAGCGTGAGCTTACAATGAATGATTTAAAAGTGGAGGCGAAAAACGTATCGCTTTCTAATTATGCCTACCTGATATCATGGGATGATTACTATGCTCCAGCGGTATTACATCAATTATTAGACAAAGGTGTCAAGGTCTTGGTATCGCAAAAGGAGTTCACGCTGCCGACGACTCAGGGCGATAGAGAATTTAGTTATGGCACAATGGTCATACCAGTCCAAAAACAGGACATCGAAAAAGAAGAACTCAGAGCGATTATTCAAGAAAGCGTGAAAGACTTTGGCATCGAGGTTCATTCAAGTGAGACAGGCTATTCACTACAAGGCATAGATCTGGGGAGTAGATATAACAGTCCTATCACTCAACCCAAGTGTGTCATGCTTGTAGATGATGGCACCAGTGGCTACGAGACGGGGTTTGTGTGGCACCTCCTGGACCAACGAGTTGGAATGCCGGTGACTAAGCTCAGAACCTCCAACTTCAGAAGGGCAGATCTCTCCAGTTATAACACGCTCATACTGACTTCTGGCAACTATAGCTCTCTGGACAGTTCTGATATAACTGCCATAAAAGAGTGGGCCTCTGAAGGAGGCATAATTATCGGATTGAGAGGCGCCGTACAATGGATGATCAACAATAAAATAGTCAGCGAGTCTCTCAAGAAGAATAATGACGGTGGCGAAGAAGAAAAACCATTGGTGAGGGAACACTATATCCATGCCTCAGAAATTGACGGAAAAAATAGTGTCGGTGGTGCCATATTTGAAATTAGCCTTGATCGGACACACCCCATAGCATATGGATACCGACAAGATAAGATCCCTGTATATCGCAACAGTACTATATGGCTTAAACCTAGCGACAAGAAGTATAGCAACATAGGCCTGTACTCAGATGACCCTCATATTGACGGCTTCATCACCAAGGATAACCTCGAGAATAACTTGATAGGATCGGCCTCTATCCTTGCTACCCGCATTGGCTCCGGTGGTGCTGTTCTATTTGCCGACGATCCTAACTTTAGAGGAACATGGTATGGGACAAACAAGCTATTTCTTAATGCAATTTTCTTTGGAGATCGGATTAGGACGTTTTAGC
>CAZJTO010000418.1:0-2270 GCA_964548935.1 uncultured Saprospiraceae bacterium | reverse complement strand
GGTGCCGTTGGTGTAACTGTCAAGTTTAATACAAAGTCTGCATCACATGGTCCATTCTCAATTCTGAAACCGTTAACTGCAGCGTTGACAGTCTGACCATTGAATACGAATGGTAAGTCAAGCTCACATATCGTCTCGTTAGTTACTATATCTGCTGGCTTAACAAGATTCTCAGTAACTGTAGCTGTAGCTGTAGCCTCACAGCCATTTGCTCCTACTACGGTAACTGTATAAACTTGAGCGACACTCACTGTTGGGTTAGCCATAGCACTAACAAATCCGTTAGGAGCTGTCCATTCTACTACGGTTGCCCCAGGAGACAAGTTAGTTACGGTAAGTGTTACGCTGGCTGCTGTACAAGTTATTGTACCGCCCTGTGCTGTAAATACTGGCAGTGCCGTATCATCTACAACAATCGCCGATGCCATAGCATCACAACCATTAGTTCCAACTACAGTAACTGTATATGTACCTGGCAGATCAACTACTGGGCTTGCCTGTGTAGATGTAAATCCGTTAGGGCCAGTCCATTGAACAACTGTTCCATCTGTCGTAGCTTGTAAGGTTACAAACATGCCTTGTGCAGAACAATCAATTGTTCCTCCCGTAGCTGTTACCGCAGGTGCTGTAAAGTCACCTTCTACGACTGTGTTTAATGTAATCTGACATCCACTAACATCAGTTACAACAACACTATGCGGTCCATTATCAAGATTAACTGCTGTTGCAGTGGTCTCACCATTATCCCACAAGTATGTGAATGGTGCCTGACCTCCTGTCACTGTCGCTGTTGCAGTTCCTCCATTTGGATTATTACAATTCACGCCAGCGCTATCGCTGATATCTCCATCTATTGGACACTCAACATTGATTATCTGAGTATGAGATACTGAATTACCACATACATCAGTTGCCACCCATGTTCTGGTTATAACCTGTCCACACTGTATAATCACTACTGACTCATCAAACTCTACAGAAACTGCATTACAGTCATCTGCCTCGATTATTGGTGCAGTAGGCACATTATCACAGTCTACAGTTATATCTGTAGGTAAAGCTGATGTGAACGTAGGCATATCTGTATCCGGTAGCACGGTAACAGTCTGCGTTGCAGAAACTTGATTACCACACTGATCAGTAGCCGTAAATGTTCTAATTATTGTTCCACCCTCACATGGGTCAAGAACACCACTATCTACAGGATCATCCAACTCAACATTGTTATCACATAAGTCTTGAACTGTTGGCATACTGAATGCGAAGTCCTGACCACACGATACAACGATATCATCTTCGATTCCGAGAATTTCAGGTGCCGTAGTATCAAGGATACGTAAGGTAGCCTGAGCATCAGTCGAATTACCACACTCATCAACTGCAGTAAATGTCACAACTGTAGTACCCTCACAACTGAAGTTAGGTCCTACGAAGTCAGTCGTAAAGTTGACTGCTGAACAATCATCTGTCGCTGCTCCACCGTTACCGTTGGTATTAATCCATGCTTGGATATTAGCCGCTAAGTTTGGATCAGAACACTCAAACGTCACATCTGTCGGAAGCGTCGTAAATGTCGGTGCTGTCGTATCATCTATTGTAATTGTTCCAGTACATACCGTAGACTGACCGCAATTATCTGTTGCTGTAAATGTCACTTCTAATGTTCCAGTGTTAGCTGAACAACCATCGAAGAATTCGATCTCGTCAAAGTTATTTGTGATTGTTACATCACTACACTCTGAAGACGCTGTTGCTGACACTAACCAAGCTGCAATCTGTGCATCAAGGTTTGGATCGTTACAGTCCAAAGATAATGGTGCAGGACAACTAACAGTTGGTGCACTTGGTCCTGTAACAGGAATCACTTGCTGTAATACTACTGCAGGTCTGCCGCAATTATCTGCTGAATCCACTGTCCATGTCACTGTCAAATCTCCGCCACACTCATCAAAGTTGCCGGTAACTACTCCCTGAGCAGTGCCACTAATCTCACATGCTCCTGCCTCACCATTACTGAATGCCAGTGGCATTGCACTAAATGCTGCTGCATCTACACAAGATATACTTGCTGGCAAGTTAGGCGTATCAAATGTCGGTTCAGGTGCTGGAGCAACGTTGATTACTACAACCTCTTCTACAGCGTTGTTATCGCAACCCGTAGGTGCTCTATATGTAATTGTAATTGTACCACCACACTCATCAAAGCTTGGCTCGATGGTAGGTGTAACTACTCCTGAAATCCCACAAGCTCCAGTCTCACCATTGCTAAA
>CAZJTO010000417.1:0-2275 GCA_964548935.1 uncultured Saprospiraceae bacterium | reverse complement strand
ACGACAACTCTGCACCTCCAATAGTGGTTGAGCTTGGATCAACACTTACAATACTTAGAGGTGATTGTCCAATTTCTGAAGAGACGGATGAAAATTTCATCGTCATTGATGTATTGCCGCCTGAAGGTGAAAATCCAGATCAGTTGGATCCTATAGACATTTCTTCTGGTACTGCCACGGTAGTTCTGCCAGCGCTCGGAGAGTATGTGATCAGTTGCGGATGTCCGGCACTACCAGGTCGGTCAGGCTTTCCATTTACATGTGCACCCGCAGGTAATGTTACTGTTGTCGAGCCTGCAGCAGCTGCGCCGATTCCTACGTTAGGACAATGGGGAATTATAATTAGCGGGACACTATTGGTGATCTTAGGTTTGACGGCTATTAAGCAACATCAGGCATCACCAGGCTTTAATAATAAGTAGTAATTAAATCACCACTTATTCGGTTAATCAATTAGTATTAAGGAGGCTATTCCTCACGCAAACAACCGTATTGTAAGCACTCTAGCTGACCACCTAATTCTACTTCGAATCCCTGATGTAAGATAATCTGCCCAGAGGTGCTAAAATAAAGAGACTGGTTAGAGGAAATATTGACTTGACTTTCAATTCTATGATCTGCTATATGACCTTCTGTAGTTTCATTAACAACATCGACAAATAGCGTATCTGGACATGTTTCATCCAGATCACAAGTATTGTTAAAATTGAAATCTAAGAGGTCTCCAATGCACGTGCATTGCACATCAGAAATGCGATCGTTAAACGTGCAAGAATCCCCATCATCACATGGACTTCCTATTTCGCACGTCGTCGGTAATGAGCAAGCGTTATTTTTAATATACGTTCTAATTAATGCACTTGGCTCGTCACCAAGACCATTGGTGAAATTTATCCCTATACTCTGCCATCTATGGCAATAGCTCATAATTGAACCCTCGCCAAGACCTGGTCGATCTCCTCTATCACAGCTACCCTCGGGAGCAGCGCAATCATCAAGAGCTTTTGTGCCATCTATCCAAACACATGCATGCGTATGTCTAGAACCTAAGATATGGCCTAGCTCATGCGATATCACATATGTACTCCAGTTGTAATCAGTGTTGAATGAAGTAGTAATTTCTAAGCCTGTTGCTATTCCGGCTGCAGCAATAGGATTGGCAGTATCGTCATGCAGACACAGTGACTCGAGGTTTGCAACACCAGATATGTACCGTGTGGACAGTAATAGATGTGCATCGGCCCGAGGTGAGTCACTCAAAATCTGATTATTGAATTGATCTAAAACTGCAAGGGCGCCTTCATCTAAGTCATAGATATCCTCTTCATCCCAGATAAATACCTCCTCCAAAATCACGTCGATATCGTCTACGGCGTATACAGACGCTACTTCACTAAATAGCAAAATAGCCCAATCATTGATAGCTTGTAAGTCTTCGTTAAAGTCTACATATGTATGATAGTCTATCTCTAAATAAACTGATACACTAGGAATGGTATCAACCTGGGACTTAAGGTTATGGGACTTGTAGACCAGATCTATAGGCTCATCTTGCGTATTACAAAAGTCCTCAATCGATGTACTTGACAACTGATGAGTCCATTTGCTCTTCGATTCATAGTGAGACAGATTGTAGTTTCCTTCTGCGCTGTGATAGCTGATAACTGGTTCTGGGTAGGTTAGGATATTGATTAAGTTGATTCCTCGCTCAATGTGGCTATACATATAGGGTGCCGTTGACCCAAAGGAGTGTTCATACTGAAGTCTATATTCAGGCGAGAGAAAATCAAGTCTGTCGAACGATAAGGGGAATTTAGGATTATTCGATTTTGATAACACAGGAGGTGCTATAACAAGGCTTTCGAATCTGGACAATCCTTCTGTATTTAATTGCCTTATGATTTCCCGATCCACTACTACCTCGCCTCTTATAGAATCTCCATATGTAAATATGCTTAGCTCTTGGGGCTGAGCTGCGATTATCAACTGTTGGAGAACAATAAATAAAACAAGGCATATTCGATGAGCCATCACATAGAAGAAAAGAAAGCCAGTGTTTTACCCTTAGTCATTCTCGGAGTTTAACACCATCAGTATACGGTATAGGAGTGATTGTCAATAGAGCAGCAGGGTTTAGGTGCAATCCGTGTGCGCACCTAATTATGTGAAAAAAAGAAAAGTCATTTTTTAGAGTTACAAGATGATGTAGGACAGAAGATTACATATATGAAATTTAGTATTTGTTTAGAACTATGGTTTTAGGCATAGTATTTGG
>CAZJTO010000416.1:0-2293 GCA_964548935.1 uncultured Saprospiraceae bacterium | reverse complement strand
TCATTAGATGGTGCTGGGAAGATTACATTTGATGATGTCTATGATGATAAAATCGGGGACTGGGATAAGTTTACCATAACCTATGGATATCAAGATTTCCCGGATGGCACTGACGAGGCTGAGGCACTCAACCAGTTGATAACTAATACCCAAGAGAAAGGCTTTCTATTTATCTCGGATAGCGATGCTCGACCTGCTGGTGGAGCCAACCCATCAGCGCATCTATGGGATAATGGGGCTGACCCCATTCAAGAGCTAAATAGATTGATGGAGGTGCGTCGAGTGGCACTAGATCACATGGGCCTCAACACCATTACCTCTGGCACGCCTGTAAGTGAACTAGAAAAAGTGCTTGTGCCGATATATCTGCTGCACAGATATCAAGTGGATGCCGTATCTAAGATCGTCGGTGGCATAGAGTACAACTATGCCGTCAAGGGCGGCGCTACTGCACCGACAGTTAATCCTGTGACAGCCGAAAGACAAGGCAAAGCCGTTGATGCCTTGCTCAACACAATACGACCCGAACATCTGAAACTTTCTCAAGAAATGCTCTCCCTGCTCGGTCCACCAGCTTATGGTTATCCCCGCAATCGAGAGACTTTTAATGGCAAGACCAATGTAGCCTTTGACCCACTTGCTCCTGCTGAGAGCCATATCGATATGACCTTAGGGTTTTTATTGCACAAAGATAGGCTGGCCCGCATTCATCGCTACGGTGTTACTGGTATGAGCGTGGTTGATCTTGATTCGTTTTTGTCTATGGTCAGTGCTGAGATATTTGGGATGAATTCTAGCGATAGCTATGATCAATCTCTGATACAACTTACCCAAAAGATCTATCATAATCATCTCCTTGGGTTGGCTCATGACTCATCAGTAGATATAAATGTAGCAGCGGCATCACACAATGCTATTGAAGAGATTTCAACCAAGTATCTCTCCAAAATGGACAATGCTCACGCTAAATACCTAATGAATCTCATCCATCAGGCTAATACTCAAGGTGCTGACCTCCAGTTACCGCAGTTGAGTACGCTGCCTCCGGGCTCGCCTATCGGATGTGATCACGACAACAGATTAAAGAAGTAGCAGAAGCGAATATGATCATAACCATATCTGGAGATATAGGAAGTGGCAAGAGCACATGTGGCAAGTTGCTCCGAGATCAATTAGGTTTTAAATATCTGTCGACTGGAGATATCCAAAGGCGCATAGCAGCAGATATGGGCATATCAACACTCGAGCTAAACCTCCTATCTGAAAAGGATAAGTCAATCGATAAAAAAATCGATGACCATACTCGTGCGCTAGCCGATTCTGATGAGAATTACATCGTTGATTCACGTTTAGCATGGCACTTTATCCCCAGCAGCTATAAAGTATTTCTGCGCTGCAAGGACGAAATCGCCGCTGACCGCATATTCAATGATCGCAACAGGATATCCGACGAGAATACAAGGTCGATTATGCTGCTCCTAGAAAAAATAAAGGATCGCCGTCAAAGTGAAAAACGACGATTCCAATCATTATATGGCATTGACTTCGAGGACCTGTCCAATTATGATCAGATCGTAGATTCTTCATTCTTTAAACCTCAAGTGATTGTAGACCTAATAAAAGATGGTGTAAGGATGATCGATGGCAATTGATACTGTGTTAGTGCAAGATTACTTAAAGAATACCCCTTTGTACGAGTCATAGCCTGGCTTGACTCCTAGGTGCATCAGTGTGCGCTTGTAGTTAAATTCTCGACTGTCTATCACATAGACTTTACAGGCAATTGCGTCTTCAAATTCGTTGTGCTCGTTTTTCCATGAATGAGATACTGTATAGGCTGCTGCGTCGATACTTCTATCCCATTTCTTTCTAACCTCGAGTTCTAGATAGATGATGTTGTTTTCGTACTTCAAGAGCTTTGATGAGAGGCCCTTTCCTACCCTAAACAACATGTCAGTTTTAATGAAATGCTTTTTGTTTATCTCCTCAATATTCATGCCTCTTGGAAAGCAGAAACTATGCCACTGTGTATGACATATTATGAGGAGTCTGAATGTGTGTTAAAATTTATTGTAAACTACCTGTCTTGGGCTCATGCCAAACCGGGCTTAAGCTCATTTGATTATTGATAAAACAAAAACTACATTTGCACCACCAATTCTGGTCCTATAGCTCAGTTGGTTAGAGCACCTGACTCATAATCAGGTGGTCCAAGGTTCAAGTCCTTGTGGGACCACAAAAAGAAAAAGGAGATAGCGTTAATTCTATCTCCTTTTTTAATGCTCCAACATTT
>CAZJTO010000415.1:0-2316 GCA_964548935.1 uncultured Saprospiraceae bacterium | reverse complement strand
TCGTGTATGGCTCAGCACACTATGGCAATACCGCCAGTCGGCCCAACTACTTCAAACTCATCCCAAAATATCTCACACGCCCTCGCCTCGATCCCCAAAACATGATCAAGCAAAACAAGTCTGTCATGGCCTTTAACCTCATCTATCTATTTGACAATGTAGCTGTCATGCATGAGTTGCTATCAGAACTCCAGTCACTACAATTGGGCAAACCTATCATAGGGCATCAGTATAGCTTTAATCAACTGCCTGACGCTATACGGACTTTTCAAGCCGGTGGCACCATAGGTAAGGTGGTAATTAATATGGAATGAAAAGAGCTTTGTATACTTTTGAGCGATTAATATCACATCATGGCACTAACAGAATCTACAATGCTTCCTCTTGGCACTCAAGCCCCTAACTTTCATATCAGAGATGTTGTCAGCAACAACTATTATAGCCTCGACGATCTCAAGTCAGATAAGGCTACCGTGATTATGTTTATCTGCAACCACTGTCCATTCGTCATCCATGTGAATTCTGAACTCGTCAAGATGGCCAATGAATATAGAAACCAAGGTGTATCATTCATAGCGATCAGCTCCAATGATGTAGATAACTATCCCGAGGATGCCCCCGATAAGATGAGCATCGTCGCCAAAGTGCTAAAATATCCATTCCCCTATCTCTATGATAAGTATCAAGAAGTCGCCAAAGCGTATGATGCCGCTTGCACGCCAGACTTCTACGTTTTTGATGGCGAGATGAACTTAACGTATAGAGGTCGATTAGATCAGTCGCGACCAGGCAATAATGTGCCATTAAGCGGAGACGATCTGCGACAAGCTATCGATCTAACTATCGCTGGTCAAGCTACCGATCCGCAATATCCAAGTGCTGGGTGTAATATCAAGTGGAAGTGAGTTAGGTTCGACCTTACAAAACATTAGAATATACCTACTTAGTAAAACAACCCATGCCTTACTTAATCTCCTATGCTCCATATGTATTAAGCTTAATTCTCTTTAGCTTAATCGGTCACATACTTCTATTAGAAAAGAAGCGGGTATTGAGTATACTATGTTTATTGTGTGCATTATTAGGCATATGGTTGGGGAGTTATGGCAAGGAGTTAGAGGCAACTCAATATGTTATTCCTGTTTCACTGATTGTCTTAAGCCTTTTCCTAATTCTCCGAGTTGAGTTTACAATGGTAGGGTTTGCATTGATGGCCATAGTGGTGGGTTTCTTTAATGGTCATGACATGGGGCAGGATCTCAAGTATGAAGATTCTCTTTTGCCATTCATTGGGTATTTGGTTGGGGGCAGTATACTTCTACTTGTTGTACTTGATCAAATCAAAACTTTCATGACTCAGCAATATGCACTGTACATACTGGGTGGTCTATCATGTCTTGCGGGAATATTACTTTTTGTCTTTGGTCAAAGTATCTGAGACGCTAAGCATCAATCATTCTTCCTCTGCGGTTCTGCATGATCAATACGGTTATTAATCCGAAGAAGCCTTTCACGATATAGGCTAATGCGGTAATACTTGCTATTTGTCCGCTATGTTTCAATGCAATGGCTAAGAAGGCCCATATCACTACTCCCGCATAAGCGATGTCTTGCTTGTGATAAGCAATGTATCCTGCAATAGCTGCGGCAACAATCATAATGATCAGTGTCCAGTTGACCTCAGAGATCCCAAGACCTCCCCATCCATAAAATGCCAAGGCGCTGCTGATATTCAGGGCAGTTGCCAGCGTAATCCATGCGAAATAAATGCTAAAGGGGAATTTTTCGAGCCAATAATTCTGGAGTCCCTGAGAGGCCTCAAGCTCCATTAGATACTTATTGATCATTACCAAGCTTATAAGCATCACAATGATGATCGCCACGGTCACCCATAGCCAATCATAAGATGCACATACGAGCCACAACCCATTAGCAACAACATTGAATGCATACCATCGATGTATCCTACTCCATAGCGCTGTCTGCTCCGTAGGTGTCTTAATCCAATGATAAATAGGAAAGATGATCAGTCCTGTGTAAATCAGTCCCCATATGGCAAATGCATATCCCGAGGGCACTATGAGTGGATTAGTATCAGTGCTAGTCGTCCCGACAGGGTTTGGGCCCATCATACCACTTACTGTCAATCCATATAGCAACATCATGACGATCATCGCTATTATGGATATGAGAACATTCCTTTTCATAACAGGGTAATCATCCAGCTGTGGCGTTTGTTCTCCTATCCTACAGACTTTGCAAGGAGATTGTAGAGTGTGCCATCAGTTTTTACGCATCCCTGACCGAGCATTTTGA
>CAZJTO010000414.1:0-2317 GCA_964548935.1 uncultured Saprospiraceae bacterium | reverse complement strand
CTCTTGTGGCTGTGATAGGTGAAAACATGAAAAGCGTGCCAGGCTTGGCAGGTAGTTTGTTTAAATCACTTGGTAATAACGGCATCAATATCATGGCCATCGCTCAGGGGTCCTCGGAGCTAAACATAACGTTCGCCATTAAAAAAGATGATGAGAAAAAGGCACTCAACCTCGTTCATGATGCCTTCTTCTTATCGGAAAACAAGGGGCTCAATGTCTTCTTAATTGGAGTAGGACTAATCGGTAGCACCCTCCTGCAACAAATCCATGATCAGCATAAGCGTCTACTTGAAGAGCTTAATCTGGATATCCAAGTCATCGGTATCGCCAACTCAAAAAAAATGTACTTTGATGCTGATGGCATAAACCTCAGCAATTGGTCAGAGCTGCTTCAATCACAAGGTGAAGTATCAAGTTTTAGTGGGTATGTTGATCGGATGAAGAGCTTTAACTATGCGAATTCGATCTTCATTGATTGTACCGCTAATTTGGACCTCCCCGATTACTACAAGCAAATATTAGAAAGTAGTATCTCTATCTCTACTGCTAATAAAGTTGCTGCTTCTGCCTCATATGAGCAATTCTTATCACTACACAAGACGGCAGTTACTAAGAATGCCCATTTCCTCTTTGAGACCAATGTAGGAGCCGGCCTACCTGTCCTGTCCACGCTGGACGGATTGGTGCGTAGTGGCGACAAAGTCGAGAGCATCAATGCCGTAATCTCTGGGTCATTATCATTCATTTTTAACAACTACACTCCTGATAAGAGCTTCAAAGACCTCATTCTCTTAGCGAGAGAGCGTGGCTATACCGAACCAGATCCTCGTGACGATCTATCTGGTCAGGATATCAAAAGAAAGATTATTATCCTTGCGCGAGTAGCAGGAGTTCCAATCGAACCTGAAGATGTCTCTGTAGAGGCCATACTTCCTCAGTCTTGTATGGATGCCAAGTCAATCGACGACTTCCTCGTAGAGCTCGAGCGTCATGACGATCACTTCAGAAAACTCATCGAAGAAGCACAGTCTAAAAATGCCAAGTTGAGATATCTAGCCTCATTAGTTAATGGTAAGGCCACTATACGGATGGAAATGGTGACGGCAGAGAGCCCATTCTACAATCTTGCCAGCACTGACAATATGGTCGTATTTCATACAGCTCGGTATCGGGAACGACCGCTCGTCGTGCAAGGACCTGGTGCTGGTGCTGATGTAACGGCTGCTGGGGTATTTGCCGAAATCATTCAGTTGGGCAATGTGAAAGAATAAGGACTCTTCATCATAAATTTAATATGATGTATGTTATGGGTTTTATTAAAACGGTAAGTACGCAAAGGTACAAGAGGGTATTCGTCATCTATTATTGATTGCCTTTGGATAAAACATAAGACCACGACCCTAATCAATAATATTCTTGGCATTCCGCTAGCAGTATAGTTTTTGTTATTACTTTCATTAAGAATAACTAACGAGACATGAAAAAAAGAACCTTCGTTAAGGCTAGCTCTATATTGCTCGCCGGCACTGCCGTAAGTCCATTGATTCAATCATGCGATACTCCTAAAAAAGAACAGAAATCTGCCGAAGCTCCTGCTGAGCAGCCATCTGGTTCTTTTACCGTTCCTGCACTTGGATTTGCATTCAATGCGCTCGAACCAAATATTGACGCTCAGACCATGGAGATACACCATGATCGCCATCATGCAGGATATGTGCGTAAGTTTAACGCAGCGCTCGAAGGTACAATGTTTAGTGGCAAGGGCCTCGATGATGTAATGGCTGGTATATCTGCTGATGATACAGGACTCCGTAATAATGGGGGCGGACATTACAATCACTCTTTGTTCTGGAGCATTATGTCCCCTAATGGTGGTGGAGCTCCTTCAGGTGACCTATCTGATGCTATCAACGGTGCGTTTGGAGATTTTGACACATTCAAAAGCGAATTCTCCAAAGCCGCCTCGACAAGGTTTGGCTCAGGATGGGCTTGGTTGTGCAAGGGTGCTGATAACAAATTATTCGTCACCTCAACGCCCAATCAGGATAACCCACTGATGAGTAATATCGTCGAGAAGACAGGAACTCCTTTGCTCGGAATAGACGTATGGGAACATGCATACTATCTGAACTATCAAAATAAAAGAGGAGACTACGTCAGCAATTTCTTTAATGTAATCAACTGGGATGCCGTGGCATCCAGATTAGGATAACTTAACCAATCTCAGATTAGATGAGAGGACCCGGACCTATTTCTTAGGTCTGGGTTTTTTTATGGTGACCACGATCTGTCGCTAAGTGCCTTAGAGATTTGAATC
>CAZJTO010000413.1:0-2325 GCA_964548935.1 uncultured Saprospiraceae bacterium | reverse complement strand
AATGAAGTTCAGGAGTAATAATTTAGTTGAAGTGAAAAGCTCAAAGAATGAAACAAAAGAAATATGACATAGAAGACCGACTGGTTGAATTAGCTGGGAATATTGTAATTCTCTGTAAAGACTTGCCGAATGACATGACCGGCAATTACTATGGAAATCAACTGTTACGTTCTGCGGGAAGTGCAGCTTTGAATTTTGGGGAGGCTCAAGGCACGAATACAGTAAAAGATAACATCCATAAATTATCCTTATCACTCAAGGAGTTGAAAGAATCAAGAGTCAACTTAAGAATCTTGGCTAAGGTTAATTATGGAGAGAGCTCAAGACGTGATGCTCTTCTTGATGAAATAGAACAATTGATCAAAATCATTGCAACAATTATAAAAAATAAGAAAACACAAACTTGACTTTTGCACTTGAAACTTGCTATCGCACTTACACTTAACACAGATATGAACTTGAAACTCACACTTATACTCTTTTTAGGATTGACCAATGGTCTCCTTGCCCAAGAAGTCAAGTTAGACTCTACTTCCTCTGTGCTTCCCAATATCGTACTCATCCTTGTCGACGATGCTGCCTTGCAGGATTTTGGTATCTACGGCGGTGAGGCGGCTACGCCCCATATCGATGCATTAGGGCAGCAAGGGACCTTGTTTACGCAGTATCGAGCCACTCTCATGTGTGCTCCGTCGAGAGCAATGTTGATGACGGGATATGACAGCCACCTGACTGGAGTCCCTAACTTGCCCATATTTACCCCTCCAGAATATGCCTCCAGACCTGGATATCAAGGAATTCTTAATGATAAGGTAGAGACCGTAGCAACTCGATTAAAACGTCAAGGGTATCGGAACTATATCACGGGCAAGTGGCACCTCGGACATACGGAGTCGACTTTACCCAGTCGCAGAGGATTTGATCGCAGCTATATCTTGGATGCTTCTGGTGCTGACAATTATGAACACAGACCCTACCTACCTACACAAGCTTCTAAGCCTCCGTGGTTTAAGGATGGGGAGCGCATAGACCTGCCTGATGATTTTTACTCTTCCAAAAATCTCGTGGATGAGATGATTCAATTTATGGATGAAGAAGAACAGCACGAAGATCCCTTCTTTGCCTTTCTTTCTTTTCAGGCACTACATATCCCTGTGCAAGTTCCGAAAGCCTACACCGAGAAATATATAGAGACCTATGAGCAAGGTTGGAATGCTATTAAGCAGCAGCGATATAACAAGGCTAAGGAAATCGGTCTCATACCGTCACATGCTCCTATGGGTACGATGCCGAGAGGATTGGATAAGTGGGAGGACTTAGACCCAGAGCAACGGAGATTTATGGCTAAGGCGATGGCGGTTAATGCTGGTATGATGGAAGCCATGGATGAACATATAGGGAGGTATATATCCTATCTCAAGGATCTTGGCAAATACGACAATACCGTATTTATAATTACCTCGGACAATGGCCCAGAGGCTAGTTCTATAGGTGATGTGAGATCGATGCAGCTATGGATGAAGTACGCAGGGTACCACAGAGACTATGAGCGTTTAGGAGAGAAAGGGTCTTATAATTTTATAGGACCCGAGTTTGCCAGTGCTTGTGCTGGTCCAAGTTCATATTTTAAGTTTTATGCAGGGGAGGGTGGTCTGCGAGTTCCGCTGATCCTATCGGGTGCAGGTATCCCACAAGGAGCTACCGAAAGTGCTTTTTGCAGAGTAACGGATATTACACCAACGATCCTATCGCTGGCAGGGGTAGATGCCCCTAAGCTCGCTCCCGCTGGACCGATGTCCGGAAGGAGTTTACTCCCATTGCTAGAGGATGCTTCAGCACGCATATACCAAGACGATGAACCCATCGGCATCGAAGCTGCTGGACATGGAGCACTCTATAAAGGCAATTATAAAATTGTTAGGAATGGGAGACCATACGGAGATGGTGAATGGAGACTTTACGATATATCCGATGACCCTGGAGAGACCGCAGATCTTGCCAGATCTCAGCCAGAGAAGTTTGCAGAGTTAATAAGAGACTATGATGACTACACCCGTGAGCATGGCGTGCTGGAGATGGGCATCAATTATGAACCACTCAATGAAATCCAGAATAAACTTGTTGCACGAATTGTACAGGCGGCAAGACCCTGGTTGATAGCAGTTGTCTTCCTCTTATTGGGATATATAGGGTTTCGGAAATGGCGAGGGGTATAGGAGGTTGTAATGCGTTTTTATTTTTCATTTAGTTTTGTAACACCTCTGCTTTTTCATTGTCCAATGAAAGAGTAAAAGGATAATAACAGGTTTGATTTATTAAGAATTA
>CAZJTO010000412.1:0-2334 GCA_964548935.1 uncultured Saprospiraceae bacterium | reverse complement strand
GAATTTCTCAATAGAGACGGTGTCAAATTATCCGCTAAAATCGATCTGCCTTTAAGTAGATCACCGTATCCATTTGCACTGTTTGCACATGTATTCACGGGTAACAAAAACCTCACATCAGCTCGTCACATCAGTCGTGCTCTTACACAGAATGGTATAGGGGTCATGAGATTTGACTTTACAGGCTTAGGAGAGAGTGAAGGAAATTTCTCAGAAACGAACTTTTCTTCTAACATCAGTGATATAGAGTCGGCAGCAGCCTATTTAACAGAACATTATGTCAGCCCCTCAATATTAATAGGTCAGTCCTTAGGAGGATCAGCAGCACTATTTGCATCGAAGAAAATAGACAGTATTAAGGCAGTAGTTACTATTGGGTCCCCTTCTTATCCTGAGCATGTTACTCATCTATTAAGTGACAATCTCGAAACCATCGAGAAAAACGGTTGTGCTGTAGTAAGTGTTGGCGGTCGAGAGTTTACCATTAAAAAGCAATTCTTAGATGATCTCCGCAGTCAGAACCACATCGACACCATTAAAAACTTGAACAAAGGATTGTTAGTCATGCACTCTCCCCAAGACACAGTAGTTGGCATAGACAATGCAGCCAACATCTATTCTCTGGCGATGCATCCTAAGAGCTTCGTAACACTTGATGGCGCAGATCATATGCTTACTAATAAAGAGGATGCAAAGTATGCTGGCACGGTGATCTCGTCGTGGGTCCGCCGATATGTGGAGTTTCCTGAAGAGCTGCAGTTAAAGACAGACAAAGACGTCGTAGTGAGATTAGAAGATGAAGACGTATATACTACCGATATACTTGCAGGTAGTCACAGTATGATTGCTGATGAACCTGGGTCTATTGGAGGACACAATTTTGGTCCTTCGCCTTACGAGCTACTGAACAGTAGTCTCGGTGCGTGCACCGCCATGACTCTGCAGATGTACGCCAGGCGCAAAGGATGGGACCTTCAGGAGGTCAAAGTGCATCTATCTCATGCCAAAAAGAACCTCCATCAGGCTGACATGCAAGATGTAGGTAAGAATAATGGACGTATAGATCGATTTGAAAAAGTCATAGAATTAGTGGGAGACCTAGATATGGACCAAAAACGTAGGCTACTCCAAATCGCCAGCAAGTGCCCCGTGCATCGGACACTAGCTAGTCCACAAGAATTTGCAACTCGATTACTGGAAGACGAAGACTGGACTGTTTAATTAGGACCAGATCACCTTATCAGGTGCTTCGTGCCAGTTTAAATAATGTTGGCCATATATGTCATCGATCTTTCCACGCTTAACCTTAAGGGTAGGCGTCAAGATATCATTGTCAACAGACCACGACTCAGTATCAATGATCGCCGTTGATATGTGTTCGTACTTGGCGCGATCTTTATTGGCTGCCAATACACTTTCTTGAATAGATTTTGTCAGCTCTTCCTTATCGGCTTTCAGCCCGATCTCAGAGAGATTAAGCAATGCGATTGGTTGAGGTATCCCTAATCCAGCTACACAGACTTGCTCAACAAAATCATTTTTCATAATGACTTCTTCCATAGGATTAGGGGTTACATAGCTTCCTTTAGAAGTCTTAAAGGCATCCTTGACACGACCAATAACTCTCACATAGCCATTTGCATCGATAGTGCCACGATCTCCGCTATGCATCCAACCATCGACGAGGACCTCCTTAGTCTTTTCAGGATTCTTGTAATATCCCGTCATCATATAAGGAGTCTTCATCAGTATTTCATCGGTATCAGGATCGATCTTTACCTCTCCAAATGGAATCGCCTTACCCACAGAATCTTGCGGAGAATTAGGATCTGGACTATTCGTCATAGATCCGCACACCTCAGTCATCCCATACGCCTCCACCAAGTGGATACCCAGTTTTTTGTAGAAGTCTTTGATAAATGCCGGTGTAATGGCCGCCCCTGTAGCCGCAATCTTTATATCACGCATGCCTAGTGCTGTGCGTAGCTTCTTCTTAATTATGCCTGATACTATAGGAACCTTGAGTAACCTATCGAGCTTCTTCTGTGGCATTTTAGCCAAGACACCCAAATAGAATTTAGTCCATATCCTCGGCACGGCAAAGAACATGGTGGGTTGAGTGTCCTGCAGATTCTTAGCAAAGGTGTCCAAGCTTTCAGCGAATGAGATCGATCCTCCCATCGCTATACATGGCACCTCCACTCCCAAGCGCTCACCGACATGGTTGAGTGGCAAGAATGAGAAGTTTTTCCAATCCTTGACCTTGCCCATGCCCAACCAATCCGTTTTGAGCTCATTGGCGATGATCATGCCGGGTGTCTTATGGACATGCAT
>CAZJTO010000411.1:0-2348 GCA_964548935.1 uncultured Saprospiraceae bacterium | reverse complement strand
AGCACCGCAGGTGCGCAATATCATTAGCTCCGTAGGAGCGACACAACCGCATCAATGGCAAATAATAAATAAAATGAGATATAGCTTGGTTACATTATCCGTGCTCCTTATGAGTCATATTGTTTTGGCTCAAAAACATCCTTTTTATCCCAAATTTTCATATCAAATTGAAACTGAAATGTCTGAAGAGAAAATACAGAGCTCAAGGGCAGCTTTGCTCTATTCATTAATAGGAGATTATCACAATTCAATGCAGTATTCAAATAGTTCAGTGTCATGGGGAGTTGACAGCATTAATCTGGATAGTTATTCATTAGAGAATGCCGTGTCAAATATTGTAAAAGAAGCTAAGAAACACCAAATTGTGATTATAAGTGAGAATCATTCGAGGCCTCAACATAGAATTTTTGCTAAAAATTTAATATCCGAATTGTCTAAAATAGGATTTGATCATTTAGGATTAGAAACGCTTGATAATTTGGACACTAATCTACATACTAGAGGGTATCCTTTATTAGATAATCCTCTAACAGGTGTTTATACTTTGGAGCCTCAAATGGGTGATTTAGTTAGGACTGCAATAGCCTTAGATATGAACTTGTTTGGTTATGAAGAAGTAAAAAAGACAAAAGGAAAAGATAGAGATGAAGTACAGGCTGATAACATCATCTTGTACTTAAAGAATAATCCTAACTCAAAATTAGTGTTAGTTTGTGGTTTCTATCACGCAATAGAATCAGATTTCAAAAAGTATGGAACTTATTATTATATGGCGAAATACCTTAAGGATAAACTTGGCATTGATCCATTAACCATATATCAAGATAATTTTACTGAGAGATTAAGCAGAAATGAACACCCCTATTTAAAAGATTTAAATATTGATGCTCCTTCTATATTTGTCAACCAGTCTGGTGAAGTTGTGTCTCTTTCTGAACATGTTGACATTGAGGTTGTACATCCCAAAACGACCTATATAAATGGAAGACCAAGTTGGCTCTATCAGAGTAAACAGTACCAGCCTATAAATGTGGAATTGAGAGATTTTGATGTAGATTTCCCAATAATTGTATCAGCTCATCCGATTAATGAATTAAACTCCGTTCCAGTTGACAGAATTGAGTTGAAACATAGGTTTGACAATAAAGTACTTGTGCTTAAAACAGGCGAATACAAAATATCCATTTATGATGGACTAAATACTTGGGAATATAATCAAATTGTAGAATGATTATTTATTTTGAAGAACAGCAAGAAGTCACTCTAATATTTGATGAAGGAAGGAGTCACTGAAGGGGAGGACACAGTAGGACCATACTTGGCAAGTCATAGAAATATTAACTACTGATTGGCTTAGTTTGCCTAGTATTATTATTAGCCCCATCGGGGCGAAATACTTGTAGCCCATTGCAAGTATACAGAACATAGCTCCAGAGGAGCGACATATTTATCTCCTCCGGAGCAATTACATTCACCTATTATTCGTAATTTAAAATGACAAATGAAGCGAATAATTATAGTCATATCAATCTGTCTGCATTGCTCACTGTTATTTAGTCAGACTAAGGTCTATGATGATCATAAGTTTCATTTTTATGATGCAAATAATCAAGAGAAAATAAGCGGTTGGGTCATAACAACAAAACATAATGAGTTTCTATTAAGTGATGAGGTGCGATCCAGAATAGGAGATCTGACTAGTTATGATTCATTGCGAATCTATAAGTTTGGTTATCAAGTGATGGACATTTCAACCGATCAATTAGGAGATACCATATATTTTAAAACCTTAGCTCAATCTATAGCCCCCGTAGAAATTGGTGCAAAAAGATTGAAGAAAAAAAGACTATGTAAAAAAGGGTCATTCTTAAAGCCCAGATTTACATTTACTCCATATAACTCAACAGTATTTCAAGTTTCAATTTTACCACGTCAAACTGATTATCTGTTAAAATCTGTCATCTTACCACTGACCCTTGATTCGTGCACGGTCGGCAATCAGCGTGTAAATATAGTGTCAGACTCACAGGTGCTAACAGAGCTTATATTGGATTCTGTGGATGATGAACTACATATATTGAATGATATCAATCTTGAGGTTGGCAAATTAAAAAGAGTTGAAATTTACACTCAGCTAGAAATCCATAATCCAGGAAATTGCAGGCTTGGTTTTAATATTGTTGGAAATCGTGGACCTACTCAAAGTGCCATTCATGCAGGGTCTGCTATGAAAGAACGCCATTTTCCGCATTGCGTGATAATTAAAGAGTAACTATATCGCTCCTCTGGAGCTCTCTCAAATGCGCACATAAATGTGCTAATAATGTGTCGCTCTTCTGGAGCTTTCT
>CAZJTO010000410.1:0-2353 GCA_964548935.1 uncultured Saprospiraceae bacterium | reverse complement strand
TGATTTGAGATCTCTTAATGATTAATTTACATACGTAAATACCGAGAATACACGCCTATTGGCCAGCATCCAGTCGATGCATTGGCACAAGCACGAGACATCGGAACATTATTTTATAATTTCTGAAATATCCTTGTATTAATCGGTTATGGACCTGTACAGAATGTGGTCAACAGAGGAGGGCATCATAAGAAGCCTTGTTGTTAGGCCTGAAAATGAATCTCCGATTTCATTCGATTTTCACCTAGAAAAATATCCGATATGTGCAATTGACTTAAAAAGCCTCAACAAGCTGGTCAAGGATCGAAGACATCCCTAGTACGTCGATCGGTTTTTCGCTATATAATGTAACTAAGGGATTTGCTTTAGCTCGCTCTCGGTCTGACGGATGAACTGATGAAGACAAGACCCCAATTGTAAGGTTGTTTTGATGGGCACCACTCCAATCGGTGCAAATCTGGTCGACAAACTGCCATCCAGTACATAATGGCATATTGACATCTAATAGCAGTAATATTGAATGTTGATCTGATAAATTCTTGATTTTGTCAAGAGCTTCAAGTGGATAATTGAACTTTTTGAGAGTTCCTATATATCCAATCTCATGTAAGAAATGAGTATGTAGAAAGATACTGCCGGGATCATCGTCTACTAAGCAGATCATGTCAAATCTCTCTTGAATTAAGTCTAGGGACTGTATTGCTGGTTGATACATTTTTTTGGTTTAGCAGGTTTCTAGGATGCCCGTTAAAGATAGCACATTTCGAGCCAGGATGCTTAGAGACCATGTCCGCAAAAAGATAAAATCTTACTATCCTCGTTGAATATTCTGTTTTTAGTACGCTCGAGAACCTTAGGAGTTATCCCTATCTTTCTCTCCTAATGCTTGAGTAGATGAAGAAAATATTACTGGCACTGTTGGCACTGTTACTTCTCGTCATTGCTGTGATGGTCATGCGTACACTCGGCTTCAGCTCTCAGCAATTAAAGGTCGATGCAATTCCGCCGATAGAGATACACCCAGATGCTGCAGACCATTTCGCAGAAGCGATCTCCATCCGCACTGTTTCATTTGGAGATCCAGCAGATTTTGACTCGATCCAGTTTGACTTGTTCAACCAATTCTTATCCGACATCTATCCATTGGTGCACAGTCAGTTGGACCATCAGGTATTCCACGGTTATACTCATCTATATAGCTGGATGGGCAAGGATCCAACTCTCGACCCCGTCATACTGATGTCTCATCATGATGTGGTCCCAATCGCCTCTTTTTATAAATGGTCTGTACATCCATTTACAGAAGGGATAAAAGGAGATACTATTTATGGTAGAGGCGCTATAGACGATAAGTTTGGGGTCATCGGATTATTGGAAGCAACAGAGCAACTACTCCAAGAAGGACATACACCACGTAGAAGTATCTATCTATCCTTTGGGCATGACGAAGAGGTGTTAGGCAATGGGGCTGTAGCCGTTGTCGATTACTTGAAGAATAAGGGTGTCAGAGCAGCTCTTGTGCTCGATGAGGGTCAGGCAATTACTCAAGATTTAGTGCCTGGCGTCACAGAGAAGATCGCACTGATCGGAATTGCAGAAAAAGGATACCAAACCCTTGAATTACAAGTAGATATGGCAGGCGGCCATAGCTCTACTCCGGCTGCAGAGAGTTCCATAGATGTCTTGGCATCCGCTATAGGTCGGCTCAAGGCCAATCAATTTGATGCCAAGATCACCCCGGCTCTCAAAGGTTTCATGGAGGCCATTGGACCTCATATGAGTTTTATGTCGCGCTTTGCATTTGCCAATGCAGATATACTAGAAGGAGTGATCCTTAAGTCCTACCACGATGCCGGCGGTGCTGCATCATCCTCTGTGCGAACTACCATTGCGCCCACCATATTTGAGGCGGGCATTAAGGATAATGTCATACCAACCACTGCTCGTGCCTCTGTTAACTTCCGCATACTCCCGGGCGAAACAAAAGAAACCGTAATGGATCATGTCATCCATGCCATCGACGATGAGCGAGTACAGATCAACTTTGCCAATGGTGGATCTGCACCCTCCCCAGTCTCTCCGATCAAGTCAGAGGCATATGACCTCATACAGAAATCAATCAAGCAGGTGTATCCCGATGTCTTGATAGGACCAAGCTTGGTTGTAGGAGGTACGGACTCAAGACATTTTACAGCTATCAGCGACTATGTCTATCGGTTTGCGCCATTCCATATCACACCTCATAACTATAGATGCTTTCACGGGATAGATGAACGTGTCGGAGTGAATGAGTTTGAAGATGGTATCAGATTCTACCGTCAGATGATCCTCAACGGATCGGATATGTAATACC
>CAZJTO010000409.1:0-2359 GCA_964548935.1 uncultured Saprospiraceae bacterium | reverse complement strand
AGTTATAGGCATCCAAGTCCGTATCACAGCCAGTCACACACGCCGCACATGGTCCACCGCAATCCACAGATTCTTCACCTTGGTTTCTGATGCCATCAGAGCAATTTTCATTAATTTCTCCAAAAACGAGCCTATAATCTTCGATCTGTCCAGTGGAAGGTGAGTAACAAGTGGATGTCGCAGCCTCTGGAACAAGACTATCATCTACAAGCACCCTGAGTCGTAAACCACTGTCCATCAATGGAAACGCTGGTGTTCTAAAAATCAACCCGTTCTCAGTACCATTTTGACCTTGTACAATAGGTCCGCCACACCATAACAAGTTAGAAGCTAATGCTATTTCACCAGCATCCAGAAAATCACCATCATCGTTGTAATCAATGAATATTCTGAAATACTGAAATACATTTTGATTACATGGGATAGTTGTGAATACTATGTTATAAAGCGTATTGGGTTCTAATGAGACTGTTCGAGTACAATAAAAATTCTCATAATTGCCACTCGCCGCAGCGGCACTGCTGCTATTTGAAAAAACCACTGAAGAGCCTTCAAGAATTGACCAAGACGCCAATCCACCTACCCCAAATATATTTTCGGCAGGTGTACAGTGCTGAGAGTCGTCAGTTTGCACTTCAATTTCCATAGTTGCACTATCAACGCCTAGAGAGTTAGAGCTCTCCATAGTTATAGTATATGTGCCAGGAGTTGTAGCTTCGAATGTGACGTTTTCTTCAGTAGTAGAGCTGATCTGTCCACCTGAGGCACTCCAAGTTCTTGAGGTGCCATAGATCGATTTATCAAAGAGACTTATTACGCCCTTGCCGCATAATACGGTGGCTGATGAATTTATTCTTGCGATTGGTACATCGTCAAGAACACAATTTTCTAATGTTGCCGCAATACTCGAAACTCTGTTATTGATCTGACTTACCGAAAGAGGGTCCCATGAATTGGACACAATCACACTATTAAACATTATAGTTTGACTATTTACGTGAGTCGCGCTAAAGTTGTGTCCTATTTCATGTGCCGCCAGTGCCTGAAGTGCAGCTCCTGAACTAAAATCCTCGATTACATGATGTGTACCAGGTAGAAACGACAGACCAACCGCCGCTCCACCAACATCCGTTGCTGTCCAAAACTGATAAAGATCAAAGCTATTAAACCAAGGAGCTCCTGCCGTCCATGCAATAAACTCGTTGAGTACTGTCGAAATATCGGTGGTAGTGGAAAACTGCAGCGCACTGGTATCTACGAATTGAGTCGCTATTTCAAACTCAAAATTCACCTCAAACTGATCAATATAATTTGAGTTGACGCAATTCATCACGCCAATGTTATGATTTTCGACAGCTTCGATTGAGCCATATCTCTCGTACATACTGAAATCAGAGGCTATAGCCAAATGGACCACCTCGCAACTTGACGCTTTCAGGGCTCGATCTGCTTCTATTCCTTCTTGTTTTTTGGCAACCTCGTTTACTCCACATTTAGCTTCTTTGGAGATGACGTCGGACGATTTATAGATGACATATTGATTCGTTGCTCCTTTGCTGTAAAAGGATAATGGCTCAATATAGTATTCACCAAATTCTTGATGTCTTATGAATCCATAGATGAAATCCTCATTAAAGGTCAAACTTGCTACCGATTCATTATCATACCCAAAATAGGTCATCGGCAGATTTTTTGATTCACTCGCTATGCTCTTCTCATACTCGCTGCTCAATAGATATGAAGGATACAATTCAATAGAAATCATTGCGTCAAAGAAAAATTGACTCTCAATTACGCGACCATTCTTCTTCTGCAAATTCTCATAGTCGAAATCAAAATCAACTACTTGATACTCAGAAAAACGATCTTCTAATACGTCCGCCTTAAAATCAGATTTGTGATAATTAGTGAAACTAAAATCCTGCCCACTGAGACCAGTGGTTATTGCGTATAAAAAGAGGATAATTAGTAGTCTCAACATTTATCTTATATGCCTTATTAATTATTCCGAATTAACATTGACTACAACACCGAACAGGTTCCGCCGCCAATAGCTCAAACTGATAGATAGACACTATATTCTATAACGAAAAATACCCACTATAACGCTTAGATGTATTAGGGTTAGTTCTAAATCTAATTGAGCACATACAAAAAAACAAACTGAGTATAACTTAAGATCAGACTTAACCTGTAATAGAATGGGTATAATGATATAATAGGCTTGATCTGTCGTAAGGACATCAATTTAAAATTATTCTTACGATTGATATCAGTCATTACATGGTCCAACATCAATAGTAAGCTCAGAAGTAACAGTTGTATTAATATTGATTTCAACCGTGTTTTCTGCACGCCA
>CAZJTO010000408.1:0-2370 GCA_964548935.1 uncultured Saprospiraceae bacterium | reverse complement strand
ATTAATACATTAAAACTTGGGGATATCACTCAGTCCAACACCTAAGGTCTGCTTTGCAATAGCGTTCAACTCTTCAAAGCTACCTTCAAAGTGGTAAGTTGTGTGCCTGTGAATAATATGTTCCTGGGGTCTCAGCTCCTTAGCACTTGATGAACTTTCGAACTCATAAAACGGCAGGTCTAAATCCTCGGCCGGAAGGACTGCACCATTGAAAATGTTAATGACATCACCGCCATATGGGCTCATGTTTTTTGGAATTGAATTGACGTACATGTCATCATCCGAGAAGCTGAAAGTGACGATGTTTAATTGATTCTTTGATGGATCATAGCTGCCCATGATATTCTTACAATATGCAGGTGGGATGCCGATTTTATTGATACCGTCCGCATCAGCTTTATAAAATACTACTGACCCCTCAATATGTATTCTGTTGCCTATAGGCGTAAAGTATTCTGTTATCTGATCAGTTTCCTGAGTGAGCGGAAGGATGACACAATTATTAGGAGATGTCAACATACATCCCAGTTCCCAGATAGCGATTAATCCGGTTACTTTTTTGTGTTGCTCCATACCGACATTGCTCACTTTGTTCTTGGCACTAAATCCAACAAAAGCCGTTTCTTTAGATAACTTGATCCCTAATTCGCTTTCAATCTGGTCCTTAGTAAGTAGGGAGATCGTACGTTCTATATGAAGGTCGAAAACATAGTCCGTCGCATTTTTCAATTCCATGCGTCCTTCGTAGGTAATGGCATGTGTCGATCTACTTAATTCGGTAAATTTTTGCTTGTTCAATGCCTCCGGCATAAACCTGTTTTCGTCAACCTGTTGTGCTCCTTTCTCGAAAAAAAGCGCAAATTTTCCATATTCAGGACCAAACCATAATCGACTTTCTCCACCCAGGTTTGCAATGAGCTCGTCCTGCAGACCATTGGACACATCTGACTTGTTGAACCAGCCATATGCGCTACCGTACATGCCTGTAGCTGTACTGGTAAAAATGCGTCCTTGATACTCACCAGATACAGCGATCATTGAATCGCCATCTTGTAATACTTCTATTCCATCTATGGCTTGCAGTATTGCTAGCTCATCTCCGAAACTTCCCTTTTTGTATTCCATGTAGCGATTCGATTGGTAGCGTGCGTTTAATAAATTAATAAATCGCTCGTAATATAATTATGAGATCCAATATAGCGCAAGGAAGATGGCGATCCCGATCAGGTATTTCTGTCTTTTATGGAGCAAGTTGAGTAGCATGTCCATCAAGGTAGCTTATATTTTGATCTTAGGTGGCCATCAACCATTAGAGATAGGCTCAGCCCTCCTTATACGCCACAACGGCAATACACTTCCAAGTTATACGATTCCCATGTGCATCCAAAGGCTCATGGATCAATAGATCCTCTTGCCACTCCATAATGGCAAAGCCCATGTCTATGAGTAAAGTATGGATCTTATGAGCAGGGTAGAGTTGGTCCCAATGGTCAGCAGTCTTAAAGTTGAGTGGGGTAGCCAGTATTAAGCGGCCATGGGGTCGTAATACCCTATACATCTCCTGTAGTCCTCGGACAGGTTCTGCTAATCGATCCAGTAGAAAGCTATTGACAACCAGATCTTGACTGTCGTCGGCAAAAGGTAGATCGACAGCATCCGCTAATCCAAAATTCAAGTTCTTGAGCTTATGTCCTTGTAGTACGGGTATGGTATCGAACCCCTTGTTAGAGCTATCGAGTGTGATGTCCTTACCCTGTACCCAATAGCTATTGGCTTGCTTGAGCATCTGGTAACTATAGTCGATGCCCCAACAGGAGGAATCGGGAAACTGCTGCGCTAATTGGGCAATCCACTTACCCACACCGCAACCGATCTCGACGATGTGTTGTGGTTCATGGGTAGGGTAGTGATCGGCGGCGAAGTCCAATATGACTTGCATTGGGTATTGGCCCCATAGCTGATCGGCTAGGTGTAGACCCACTTGTCGTAATACCGTATCATCATATCTCTCGTATATATCTGCTCGAAATGCAGCCTCTGACTTATGACAGAAGAATGGAATGGCTTTTCGATGTGAGAGGGGTGGTTTCATTTGGTGTACATCATCTTGTTCTATCGATGGTACAAGTATAGCTATATGAACTTCTTGACCATCATTTTAATATTATGTCCGATGGCCCTATAAGGATTAAGATTGGGATTAGGCTTCTTGCCAGTACCTAATCGATGTATATGCAGTTCGTGCCACTGTAGATCTAAGAATCCGCTTTGGTCCAACATTTTTAATCCACTTGAAGGGACCTTAACCTCAAGTTTATCTAATTCACCCTTAAATATGCGATTCGGCAAGTCTGGATATATAGTGAACGG
>CAZJTO010000407.1:0-2375 GCA_964548935.1 uncultured Saprospiraceae bacterium | reverse complement strand
CCAGCATATGTCTATTGCCACATATATGACTTGGGTCGCAGATCATCGGGATATCTGGACTCTTACTCATGAATTCTATGGCAAGTTGCCATTGTGGGCGATTGCGGTATACCTTCTCACTGGTATTAGAAAATCCTCGGTGGATAGCACCAAGCTTCTTAATGCCCACTCGTTCGAACCTCTCCACAGCTCCCAGCCAGAGTGCAAGATCTGGGTTGATAGGATTTTTCACGAGCACCGGGATATCTACACCTCGTAGCGCCTCGGCGATTTCTTGTACTGCAAATGGATTTACACTGGTGCGTGCTCCTATCCATAGGATATCCATCTCAAATTCTAAGCAAGCTTCTACATGACCCGCTTTTGCAACTTCGACAGTTACAGGCAGACCCGTTTCTTCTTTCATTTTCTTCATCCATGGAAGCCCTTTGATCCCGATGCCTTCAAAGGTGCCAGGTCTGGTCCTTGGCTTCCAGATTCCTGCTCTGAGGATATCAATTTTACCAGATTTTGCGATCGCTCGGCAAGTCTCATAGACTTGCTCCTCGGTCTCTGCACTGCAAGGGCCACCTATGACGGTCGGGACCTCTTGTTGCCTAAACCAATTTCTTCTTTCTTTATGTGTTGCTACTTGGGTTTCCATGATGTGTACGATTAGACTTTATTCTAAAATTTAGGATTAACTTAATTTAACTACGTTGTATTTCATTCCATCGAGTATTCGACGGATTTCGTTTGATTTTTTGATCATGTCTTTCATTGCTTGATTGTCTTGATCTACTATGGCTTGTCTGAATGTTTTAAGATGTTCGATGTAAGTGTCGAGTGCCTCAGTGACATTCTTTTGATTATCAGAGAATATGGTGCTCCATGTCTCCGGAGAACTCTTGGCGAGCCTAACGGTAGATTCAAATCCCGTGCTCGCAAGATTAAAGATCTGCTTCTCATCTTGCTCAATATCGAGGACCGTAGTGCCCAGCATGAATGCACTGACATGTGACAGATGTGAAACATAAGCCATATGCTTATCGTGCTCTGTCGGATTCATGAACAGGTTAGTCATACCGAGATATCTGAATAGGTCGATCACCTGCTCCAGTGCATCTGAATCTGACTTATTTTCTTCGCAGATGATATTTTTCTTGCCTCTGTAGAGGTCGGTTATTGCTGCTGACGGTCCAGAAAATTCTGTTCCTGCCAGCGGGTGACAAGCAACAAATCGGCTTCTCTTCTTATGATTTGCTACAGCCTCACAAACCGATCCTTTAGTAGATCCAGTATCGATTACAGTAGTATTCCATTTGATCAGATCGAGTAATTCTAAGACTACTTTGGGGGCTATGCTGACGGGCACACTGACTATGATGATGTCTGATGCTGCCGCTAACTCGGATAGGCTAGTAATCTCATTGACCACCTTTAGGTCAATAGCCTTCTCTGCGTGAATCGGATTGCTATCGTATCCTCTTATCACATCTCCACGCTGCTGTAAGTCTAAGGCAATTGAGCCTCCGATCAGTCCCGTTCCAACAATTCCTATATTCATTAAGCCATTGATTTTATGAAGTGTTGATCGATCTTATTGAAGGCATTTTTAAGCGTGGCCTGATTGCTACATAGGGCGATGCGTACATATCTCTCCCCGTTGCTGCCGAATATAAATCCCGGAGTTATGAATACCCTGGCATCCTGTAATATTTCATCTACCCATGATTCTACATCAGCGATGTAATCTGGAGCTTTTGCCCAGACAAATAGTCCTGATGAATCGCGGTCATAACGGCAATCCAACAAGTCAAATATTTGCCAGACTAGCTTGCGGCGCTCTCTATACTCTACATTCAACTGCTCAAACCATTCTTGTCCCATATTGAGTGCTGTGACGGCCGCGAGTTGTACGGCTTTGTACATGCCGGAGTCCATATTGCTTTTAAAACGCATGACAACATCTACATACTCTTGAGCACCTATCAGGGCGCCCACTCGCCAACCGGCCATGTTATAACATTTGCTCAAACTGAATAACTCAATAGCACACTCTTTTGCTCTTGGCACATTGAATATGCTCAATGGATTGTCGTTCAGGATATAGTTATAGGGGTTGTCATGACAGATTAGGATCTGATGTGATAATGCGAAATCCACTAGACTATGATAGAAGTCGAGATCGACTTTGGCTCCAGTGGGCATGTTGGGATAGTTGATCCACATGATCTTGACTTTGCTTAAGTCTGTTTTGCCAAGTGCAGCCAGATCAGGTCTCCATCCGTTCTGTTCTGTTAGATTATACAATCTGGGAGTCGCACCAGCCAATTCTGTGGTCACTCTATAGCTCGGATAGCCAGGATTGGGCACCAATACCTTATCACCCTCGC
>CAZJTO010000406.1:0-2392 GCA_964548935.1 uncultured Saprospiraceae bacterium | reverse complement strand
AGACATAAGTACGACTGGCGACGGGAGGAGAAAATATATCATAGACGATCACATCCGATAGCTTTTGAATACTGTCATGATAAAATTTGGGATTGGACAACCCTTCTTCGTTAGTTTCTACAGTTGCACAGGAGTATATAAATATAGATAGTCCGCAAAACAGGGCAAGTAGTTTTCTCATAGGTGTAAATTCCAATAGCATCGGGAATTAAAGCCTAAATATATCTGAATGATGTTTTGAATGCTCAGTAATTCTAAATTTATGTTAATCAGTATCAAAGACTATTGATAGGGCGTTATATATATTATGAGACTGGTTTTTACAACAGATCGTTCAAACTACGACAAAATGTTTCCGTTAAGTTTGGCAAATAGTGTTTTATTTGACTCAATTAATTTAATGTCATCATGATAAAGTATATATTTCTACCTATCCTATTATTGTTTATCGTCTCATGTGGTAGTGATGACGGAACGGGACCGACAGGACCAGTAGTGCCATCTATGGACGACCTGCCCACACTACGCATTAGCGATATGCGGACACAAGAGCCATCTCCGAGTTTAACAATTCGAGTTGTTTTGAATGAGATTACAGTGGATCCAATCGAGGTTGGTTATGAAATTGTAGGCGGAACGGCGGAACCAGGAGTCGATTTCGTAGGAGCAAACTCCACTGTTACTATTGAGGCTAATACTAATGCAGCAGAGATTATATTAGAACTAATCGACGATGACATCAAGGAAGTAGATGAAACAATTATGGTTCGCATATTGCGTGCAGAAGGGGCAAACATAGTCACTGGCGAAGCAAGAATCATTCTGCGGGATAATGATAGATCGGTCCTAACAGAAGAAGGATATAGCACTTCGGAAGAGCAATTTGGTTATAATCTAGCTTGGCAAGATGAGTTCAACGGCAGTGAAATAGACGAATCCAGCTATAATTTTGAATTAGGAGATGGATGTCCCAACCTATGTGGCTGGGGGAATAACGAAATGCAAGTATATTCTGACCAACTGGAACATGCATCTGTCCAGAATGGCACTCTTATCATTCGGGCTACAGAAGATGCGGATGGCAACTTTGAATCTGCAAGGATCACTACCAAGGATAAGCGATTCTTTCAATATGGTCGTATAGACGTAAGAGCCAAAATCACTCGCGGTCAAGGGATGTGGCCTGCAATATGGATGTTAGGGCAATCGATTGATGATGTTGGTTGGCCTGCTTCTGGTGAAATAGACATCATGGAAAATATAGGTCATGAAGCAGCTACTGCTCACGGCACGGCGCATTGGGGTCCTCAAGGAAGAGGATATAGCACATTTTCAGGCTCTTCAATAACTTTAGATGAAGACCTTGCCGAGCGCTTTCATGTATTTAGTATCGTTTGGGAAGAGGATATGATAGAGTGGTATGTTGATGAGACTAAGTTTTTTACGCTTACAGCGGCTAGTACTGGCAATGAAGCTTATAGATTCAATGATGACTTCTTCTTTATATTCAATGTGGCAGTAGGTGGTAATTTTCCAGGACCTCCCGATAGCACCACCGAGTTTCCACAACAAATGGAAATCGATTACATAAGGGTGTTTCAGCTAGATTAGAAGCGCTCCAAAACAGAACCTTGGTCTCTTCAACTCGCTCAAAATTGAGCGAGTGATTGAATTCAGAAATGAGTTGCTCATCTGGGCTTCAAGTGAATAGATATGTTCATTAGCTATATGTGTTTTATTCATCAGATAGCTACTGATGCTCAATCAGTACATAGGATCAAAAAGAGGGGCTCAAATAATTTCAATATTTTTTTGGCGAATTATAATTTAGCCTGTATTATTACGAGGCTAACAACTATTCTAATTAGTTCACTAATTTATTTTCGAAGCTCTACTAATAGGGTTTAAATCATGTAAAAAGAAAAATTTTTAAGTATGAGAAACTATTGTATTTCCATTCTGTGTAATACACGGAATACAAAACATCTATTCACGATGTTTTTACTTCTCTCAGCTACTTTTCTGTTTTCTCAGCGCACCGTTACAGGTGTAATTACTGATGAAGACGGACTGGGATTGCCTGGGGTGAGTATTATCGAGACTGGCACCACTAATGGTACCATCACTGATCTCGATGGTAATTATTCAGTGAGTGTTCCTCCTGGAGCTACTCTTACCTATTCATTTGTCGGTTACGCTGCACAGATTATTGAGGTTGGTAACCAATCAGTGATCAGTTTTGCACTTCAACCAGATGCAGCTATCCTCGATGAGGTGGTTGTGACAGGTTACGCCGTTCAAACGAGGGGTGATTTGACTGGGGCAGTTGCTTCTGTTGATGTAGATGAGGCGAACAAGGCGCCACTTGTAAACGTGGCAGAAGCCCTTGATG
>CAZJTO010000405.1:0-2410 GCA_964548935.1 uncultured Saprospiraceae bacterium | reverse complement strand
CACCAGAGTGAAAATTATTGAAGCATTCACTCATCAAAAGCTTGTGCTGACTACTGCTATCGGCATAGAAGGCATCCCAGCTACTGATGGCGAGCATGCTGTAATAAGAGATGGGGAGGGCGCCTGGCATGAAGCGATCAATACCATAATGGATAATTGGTCGACTTATACTGCTATTAAACTAAATGGACGCCAGCTCGCGGAGAATAACTATGAATACGGTAGGGTAGGAGCAGCAGCTATGAAAATCTATCGACAGCTGGTATAACAGATCGCAATCAGGTGTAAGAAGAGCTATATTCGCAAGAGCAAAAAAGTGATTGCTTGAAACTAGTTGTACTCACATCTCGATTTCCATATCCTCTTGATAAAGGTGATAAAGTTAGGTCCTACCATCAGATCAAAGAACTCTCCAAGCGGTTCGAGATATATCTGATATCTATATCGGATCACGAGATTGCAGAATCTCACAAACAAGCCTTAGAACCCTACTGCAAGTCAATAGACATACAGTTGCTACCCGACAACAGGAGGTATATGAATCTCATGTCAGGTCTGTTCGGCAAGATGCCGTGGCAAGTGAGATATTTTTATGATAGAGAAGTGTCGCGGCACATCGGCATGATGATAGAGGAAATCCAGCCTGATCATATCTATGTGCAGTTGATTAGGATGGCGCCCTATGTTGCTAACAGCACGTATACTAAGAGTATTGACTATATGGATGCCATGGGCTTGAATATGGGTTCTGTTGGTCTTAGTCAATTGAAACGTATACCACTACTCAATAAGATGGAACTCAAAAAGTGCGAAGCATATGAGCAACATGTCTATCCGATGTTTAAGAATCACTACATCATCTCACATCGTGATCGAAAAACACTAGTCAATCACGATAACCAGGAGTTGACAGTGGTATCTAATGGGGTTGACACAGAATATTTCGATTTTATAGAGCACAAACAAGGCGAATTTGACGCTGGTTTCGTCGGCAATCTTGGATATGTACACAATGACAGGGCGGCCCATTACCTAATAGATGAAATCATGCCTCTGATGTCTGATGACTTTAGAATATTAATCGCCGGTGCGCGGCCATCTGAATGGCTCAACATCAAACAGCGCCGCAACATAACGATAGCCTCCTACGCAGAAGATATACGAGAGCACTATAGACAGATCAAGGTGCTTGTTGCGCCGATCTTTTCTGGTTCGGGACAGCAAAACAAGATCTTGGAGGCGATGGCACAGGGTATCCCATGTATCACCACGTCATTTGTCAATCAATCTTTGGGGGCGGAACCGGGCGAAGAAATATTAATCGCTGATGACCCGAAGCGCTTCGCTGGTGAACTATTGGCACTCAAAACTGATCAGGAATTATATACTAAATTGTCATATGCTGGCAGGCAGATGGTTATGAATCGATTTAATTGGTCAGAGGTAACTAAACCCCTGATCGAAGCGATGATAGAGTAAACAGATAGATGGTCAGTGGTTTTCTATTGAGTTAGCTGGCTAAGCGCATCTGCCACGATATTCCAAATCTGTCCTCACACCATCCGAATTTTTTACCAAAGGCATATTCTCCCAAGTCGTAATGATCTAGTGGCATGAACACTTTACCTTGGTTGGAAGATAGCTGCTCGAACAGGGTAGTGATCTCGTCATCGCTATAGCATTCAACAAAGATTGATACACCTGGCGAAAAGGACCAAGCATGCTTATAGTTATTCTCTGAGAGCATGTAGGGAGTGCCATTCAAAGTAAACTCCGCATATTTGATCAGCTCAGGAGTCCCTCCTGCTTCACCGTCGGCAAATTTAATGACCCTGTTAACCTTTGAATTTGGAAAGAGGCTTATGTAAAAGTTCATGGCTTCTTCAGCCTTGCCACATTGCTCGTTGACGAAAGTTAGAAATGTAGTTGTTTTCATTTTGTGATATTTAGCCCTTATGTGAAGCTAACTGAAAAATATCCAGAACACAAAAAAAGCCCGACCAATGGTCGAGCTTTTATCTTCTACTTATTTCTTTTGTTAGTTGCCGCCGTTGCAGTCAAATTCTAACTCCTGCGCTTGGACGAATGTGTTGAAAGCTCCACCAAATTCAAAGAGTTCGTCCTCTGATACCTGGCTAAATCTGCCATCTTGAACACCAAAAGTATTAGCTATTCTGAAGGCTCTCCGATTAAATACTTGTGCCATCTGTAGTTCACAAGTTGACCCTCCTGCATTTATCTCATTGTAGGTATCAACTGTTATCTGCTCTATCACTGTAATACCTGGTATGTAAGGATTCTCCAAACTTATATTTCCTAGGACAGTACCATACTCTATCGTCCAATCATGAAATTCTCTGACTGTGGAGAACCCAATGCCGTTCATGTAATCTATAGCTTCTGCGGGTGT
>CAZJTO010000404.1:0-2413 GCA_964548935.1 uncultured Saprospiraceae bacterium | reverse complement strand
TCATTCTTCATCTTGGTAGACTCTACCGCTGCCTTCTCGGCACGCTTACGCTCGAGCTCGGCCTCGTATAGGCGAGATTTGAGCATCTGGATCGCCTTGTCTCTGTTGAGGTGCTGTGAGCGTTCTTCTTGGCACTCTACAACAATACCCGATGGTAGATGTCGCACACGCACGGCAGACTCTGTCTTGTTAACATGCTGCCCTCCTGCCCCACTCGCTCTGAAGGTATCCCAGTCTAAGTCAGAGGGGTTGACATCAATTTCTATGCGATTATCTATAAGCGGATGTACGAACACAGAGGCAAACGATGTCATCCGCTTGCCCTGTGCATTATAGGGGCTCACTCTCACCAGGCGGTGAACGCCATTCTCTCCCTTGAGCATGCCGTAGCTGTAGTCGCCAGCAAGCTCAATTGAGACTGATCTCACTCCTGCAACATCCCCTGGCACTCTATTCAATTCCTTTACCTTGTAGCCAGTCTTCTCGCCATGCATGACATACATGCGGTAGAGCATTTCTGCCCAATCACACGCCTCTGTGCCTCCGGCTCCAGCATTAATCTCTATGATAGCCGAGAGTTCATCCTCTTCTTTGTTCAGGGTGGACTTGAACTCAGCTTCTTCGACAGACTTGATAGTCGTGTCATACTGTGCGTCGACTTCTTCGACGGTGGCCTCCCCTTCCTTCTGGAAATCAAAGAGAATCTCAAGATCATTGATATGATCTTCCACATGGGTATACTGCTTGACCCAGTTTTTATGGATTTTCAATTCACGCATCACACCCTCGGCATGATCGGGATCACTCCAAAAATTTGGATCCAAGGACTCTTGTTCCTTGTCTTCTATCTGTAGTCTGCGGTTATCGACGTCAAAGATACCTCCTCAGGTCCGACAGCCGAGCTTGTAAGTCTGCGAGTTGTTCTGCAGTCATCTGTCCTTTCGTTTAGCTTGTGAAGAAACTGGTTTCAGTACTGATTATTGGAAGAACTCTACTGCTTCGACATAGAAGTATAGATTTGCATTAGGCCCTATTACAGGTGCGCTTCCACGCTCACCATATGCCAACTCACTCGGTATGAACAACGACGCTTTAGTCCCGACGGGTAGCAACAGTGCCGCTTCGTCCCATCCTGGAATCACACCACCAGTGCCTACCCTAAAGGGTATCCCTCTGCCGCGATCAAAGGAGTTATCAAACTCTTCGCCACTTTCTGTCAGGGCACCATAATACTGCATAGTAAGCATCCCGTTATTGACTGGGGTATCTCCAGTGCCCAGTTCGTGAATGTAGTACTGGAGCCCTGTCGGAGTCTCTTCCACGTTGAGGGTGCCATTATTGTAATCTTTGAGGGTCTGCTCTACGAGTGATACCACTTCTGGCTTGCGGGCCTTCAATGCTGCCATCTCAGCCTCTTGCTCGGCTTGTTGCTCTGCGATGCGTGCTTTATATCCTGTCTCATCTAAGCGCTCATCCACAATCACGGCATAGCTGAAATTTTCAACTTCGGCGTACTCAGGTGGTAAACCCGGAATAGAATCTGCAGGAATCGTAATGACCGCACTATCTCCTACTGTGAGATGAGAAATAACGTCTATGATCGGATTCTGCTTGCGGACCAAATCTTCAGCTGCAGCCACCTTGACAGTTGGCAACACCTTTTGGTTGCGATAGGTTTGCAAGACTTCACCCTTGTCATCCATCATATCCATCTGGAAGTAGACATAATCTCCTACCTGAATCTTATCACCAGTGCCCGCCTTAAAGACTTCATACTCATATCCTGAGATGGCGGCTTTCTTCTTGCCTGTTGCACTCTCTTGGCAGGCCATAGCAAGCATTGTGCATATCAGTATGATAACAGCAATTTGTTTTTTCATAATTGACTTTGTTAATTTTTTTGTCAAGCGTATTACTTGAGATAATATGGCAACACTGACACGAACTTGTCTACTGTCGCCTCCAACGATTCTTTTGAGGAGCCTCCAGAGGCGTTCTTATGTCCACCACCATTAAAATGTTCGCTTGCAAGTTCCTGCATTGAGATATCACCTTTGCTTCTCAGCGATAGGCGTATATCTCCAGTCGGCATCTCTCTGATGAATGCCGCCACTTGCATGCCTTTTATTTTGAAGATGTAATTGACCACACCTTCGGTATCGCCACGGGCGATTTGGTATTTCTTATAGTCCTGCTTGGTTAGTTGTATGATTCCAGCCTTGAGCTCAGGATAAATCTTCATCCTGTTGCGGAGACAATGCCCTAAGATTTGAATCTGTCGCTCCGTCCATGAGTTAAAGATGTAATCATTGAGCTGAAAATCATCCACTCCAAGTTCCTTGAGGTCTGCTGCTACTCTGAACACATTGGGATTGGTCGCATAGGTGAACGATCCTGTATCTGTGATCAGTCC
>CAZJTO010000403.1:0-2414 GCA_964548935.1 uncultured Saprospiraceae bacterium | reverse complement strand
CACGAGTAAGGGCACAGACGGCCCGGGGAAGGACTTAATGTTCATGGGAATTTAATTTGCGAAAGCTGGTCTTCTGATATCAAGACCAGCTTTTTTTATTTCTCCTCTCGAGATAGCTTATCAGATATTAGAAGACTATGCCTAAAGTAAATCCTGGACGGATCAAGTTCAGATCAAAGCTTGACTGAAATTGATTATTAAAGTTGAAATCAAATCCACTTATATTCCCACTTGTCCCTTGATATAGAAGATTCAAGGAAAGCTGCATGTTATAATTTCGATAATTAGCAATGGTCGTACCTAAATGAAGCTGACCATAGGCTCCGCCATTGAAGCTGAAGTCCGAATTAAAATCAAATCGATCAGTGGCAATACCAAACCCATATCCTAAATCAAGCTGCACAAACGGCTTGAAAGTAATGGATTCACCAATGACATAACGTGATGACACATACACTGGCAGAAAACTCATATCAAGCAGAGTAGTCGAAACATCATTTAAAATAAATCTCGTGTGTGTATTAAAAGAGAGCCCTCCACCTACGCCTAATTTGGGATTAAGCTTTTTAATGAGATGAAATGAACCTATGAAGCCTCCGCCAGATTCATCGCCAAAACTGATTCCAGCAGAGATGACTTTTAACATATCACTATCTACAAAGTCTTTTACGTATAATCCCGGCTTCGTTGTATCACCTCTCTCTATGACGCTGTTATTATCTCCTCTCTGTACAATACCACCATTTTCTCCTCTCCGTACAACCCTGCTATCATCTATAGGACCGACGGCAGAGATATACTTATACCCTATCTCAAGTGTATCTCCTGTGATTATAGCGATGGTCACAGCATAGTCATTATCCTCTAGGATAGTGCCGAGTAATCTACTGCCATCCTTCAACTCTACTATTTGGGGAGGACTATCTTGCCGGGACTGCCCGAATAGGGAAGATGCAGCAATAGATAATAGCAGAAAGAGTATCGCTGTGAATCTATGGCAGATCAAAACAGTATCCGACTAAGTACATCAAATCGATCACCTTCTACATCGTATTGCGCTAACCCCTGCTCTGAGGCTAATAGGACAACATCCGGCCTAGTCGGATGAGCAATGATATCAAAAGCACTGATATCCCGATTATAACTGATCTCACTCAGTGCAGATCTATTACTCGCATCAAATACCCGCAATCCATTATCCCCTTCGCCCACGTAGAGCAAATCTCCAATCAATGAAAGTCCAAAAGGGCTCGTCATCTCAATCTCCTGAATTAAAAATGGATTCCTCGTATTGCTTATATCCAATACATTTAGCGAATTAATATTAACACCAGGGCACTCATTACCACTACGTAACGTGAGATAGGCGATACCATCCTCTATTGGGAGGACAGGATCACATGCTCTTTCGTGAAAATATTCGCCCACCCACTGTATATTGGATGTAGTGAGCCTATGGATAGACATCCCATTTTGGCTGCCTATAAATAGTCGCTCATCCTGAGCAAAGATCGTCTCCATCTGCCACCCTATATATTCAGAGAAATTATAGGCTTTGTGCTCTGAAATCTGATCATCAGCAATATCGAAACTAAAAATCTGTAGACGATTAATGATGAACATTGACTCGTCAACGGTAGCAATTCTATTAGCAGAACCGATAGTGCTTCCATTTGAGATGAAGGAAGTAGGAATAGCCGACTCATCTAACAACGCATCTCGGTCGTCAAAGAAAAATGTCCCCCCATCAAAGAACTGATCATCACAATTGGCAACCTCAGTGACTTGTTCAGTAGTAAATCCGCTCAACACGTGGTTTTCAGCATTCCTAAAATCGATTGGAAACGCTTCTATCATACGATCTACAATCCTAATATTATTCATATCAGATATATCAATCTTGATCATATCATAAAAAGCATTGCTGTAGATATAGTCACCCTCAACATACAGTTGAGTACTACCCGGCACATTTAGGAAACTTAGAGAAGTTGGGTTAGAAGGATCGGTATTATCAATGAGATGTATACCCGTGCCTCTATCACCTATGATTAGTAGTTCTTCGCTAACGTATATTTTCCCAGGTAGATCGATGGCACGTGGTGATTCGACCAAGTCATCCACCCGCAAAAGATCTAAATCAGTATAGATTGCGGTATTCTTAGTATAAGTAATTGTTTGTTCACATTGATCAAGACTACAACTTGTCAATACCATAACAGAGAGCAGGAATAGGCTTAGAAAGTATTTCATAGTTAATGTGTGTGCACTATAAGATACGTCCAAACTGTCCGAAACGCTACATCTTTAACAATACTTTTAGAGTTAGCCGCCGATACCGCCACCCTGGCCGCCACCACCTTGACCGCCTTGGCCTTCACCAGAGCCTTGATCAGTATTCTTGATCTTACTCT
>CAZJTO010000402.1:0-2421 GCA_964548935.1 uncultured Saprospiraceae bacterium | reverse complement strand
CATCGGCGGAGCGAGAAGCGTAAAATCTTCTCGCTCTTTTTTTTGGGCAACCATACAACTATGACGATGTTAGTGCTCCAGATAAATGACATTACGCTAACATCTAATTGACTATGCCCGAGATAAAGTGGACTACTGCCAAAGACTACACCGATATAACCTATAAAAAATGCAACGGCGTCGCACGCATTGCCTTCAACCGACCTGAGGTGCGCAACGCCTTCAGGCCAGAGACGGTCGATGAGTTGCTCGACGCTTTTGAAGATGCACGATTTGATACATCTATAGGAGTCGTCTTACTCTCTGGTGAAGGGCCATCGCCAAAAGATGGGGGTTGGGCCTTTTGCTCTGGTGGTGATCAACGAGTCAGAGGTAAGCGAGGATATGAGGGCACCACTAAAGGAGGTAGTCGCCTACATATACTCGAAGTCCAGCGCATGATACGCTTCATGAATAAAGCAGTAATCTGTGTAGTGCCTGGATGGGCGGTAGGTGGAGGACATAGCCTACATGTGGTATGTGACCTCTCTATTGCCAGTAAAGAGCACGCCATCTTCAAGCAGACGGATGCAGATGTAGCCAGCTATGATGGCGGCTATGGATCGGCGTACCTCGCTCGACAAGTAGGTCAGAAAAGAGCGAGAGAAATCTTCTTCCTTGGACGAAACTATAGCGCACAGGAAGCCTTTGACATGGGTATGGTCAATGCAGTCATCCCTCATGACGAACTTGAAGAAACAGCTTATCAATGGGCACAAGAAATCTTAGCTAAGAGCCCTACCGCTATCAAAATGCTCAAGTTCTCGATGAATCTAATCGATGATGGCTTAGTTGGACAGCAACTATTCGCTGGTGAGGCGACCCGTTTAGGATATATGACCGATGAGGCAGCAGAGGGCCGTAATGCCTTCCTCGAGAAGCGCAAACCGAACTGGGATGAGTTTCCTAAGTTTCCTTAGGGTCTAAGGTTTCCTAAAGTTAAATTCATGGATGCCAAGCAGTACGATCATATCCACTTCAAATCAGGTAGAAACTTTAATCTTTGAATAGCATTCGTATCGCTGTACTGATAGCGCCTATGATGGCTCCTATGCGGCCAAAGATCAATTGGCATACCAACGACCGCACCGAAGGCTATAATAGTGGCATAACTCAACCCTTGGAGTACCCGTGTCATCAGCATCCAGATATCCTATAGATACTAGCGTGTCTATAGCAAGCCCACCAAAGTAATATATAAAGCCTAAGACAAAGCCCACTCTCATCCCAAGATATCCTGTGCGCTTAATATTATTCATTTAGTGATTCTTAATCCTTCTTGCGATTAAGGCTCAAGGCCTTGAGCATCCATTTGGGCAATGGTTTGGCAGGGTCACGCTTGCGGAGATCGAGATACCAACCGAGCTTCTTGAGGATAGGGATTTTGTGAGCCTCCACGAATTCTATCAGGGTACCATCAGGATCTTCTATATATGAGAAGTGTCCTGCCGCCTCACCCATATCAAAGCTATCGCTGCTATCCACGGTAAATGGATGACCAGCCGCTTCACAGCGCTTTTTCATTGCTGCCATGCCTTGGATATCATAACACAGGTGAATGTATCCGATGTCGCCCCAGTATCTACCTTCAAAAAGCTTCTTAGGCGCACGGTCTAAGGCTTGGACTAGTTCGAGTTGGCTGCCGCCGATCCACTGGCTGAAAGGACCTTGACGCTGTTGGCTGTGTCTTATCAATACTCTGCGATATGTCTCATTTCCGCCAGGTAAGCTCTTGTAGTCCTCATGAACAGCTGTTGTGTCATAGAGAACCTCATCATAGCCCAATATGTCTTTATAAAACCTTAGAGACTGATCGATATCCGACACACCTATGGTACATCCGTAGATGCCACCCGTAGTTACCTTAGTATGCGTGTACCACTCATCAGCATGGACGACCTCCACTATATTGTTGTAAGGGTCTAAGCAATAAAAATGCTCCTTACCATCAGGCCCTGAGACCAGTTCTGAGAGTAGGTTGACATTGATGTTTTTGAGGTGTTGATATGTTTTGCTCACATCTTTACTCTTGATCTTAGCCATGAATAGTCCAAGATCACCAAGAGCCGCATCAAATGTTATGGGCTCAGGGGTACGCTCCGTATATTGCCAGATCTCGAGTCCTCCACCCCCTTGCATGCTCATAGCAAGGACCGCATGGCGCTCTCGTGGCTCGCCACCAGTATAACGCAGCATGAGCTCCGCAGTAGCGGCATCATCGAATATGGGAATGTCTACAAAAAATGCTTGTCTATACCATTCCCATAATTTGTAGGTATCTGAGTTGCCAATGCCTACCTGTTGTATGCCACCAATGATCGGATCACTTATCATGTCATCCTACTAAGTCGTAGCTAATTGGTCAGCTGTTTTATAAGCACC
>CAZJTO010000401.1:0-2442 GCA_964548935.1 uncultured Saprospiraceae bacterium | reverse complement strand
GCTGGGTCAGGTATTTTGCCTATTTCAGTAATAATTGCTTGTTTTAATTCATTCGTGATTGCCAAGGATTTCGTTTGTTCAATGATTGCACCTATTAAAGGAAGTAGGAGTTTGTCTTTATTAACTTGAGTATTATTTGCGAGTAGATATTTAGTTCTATAAAACCCTTCAATATATTTTTCTGCAATAATTTGATTATTCATTTCTGGGTTACATCCAAAAATCAGTGTAATGAGAATTATTGTGAGTAGTTGTCGCATTTTGGTCAAAACGTAGTTGCGCTCTTTAGGGCTAATCATAAGTGCATTAATCCTTTAGGATGAAGTTGAATCGATCCCAGAAAGCTTGGTCGTATTCGTTCTTAATATCAATATGGAATAAGTTTTCAGTAAGGACTTCAGGATTGATCGTAGATACATTTTGGTATTGATATTGTTCTCTTATAATTGCTTGGCCCGTGATCTCCTCACCATTGAGTTTAGTTGTTTTTCGTTCAAAATGATTCGTGATATCTGCATATGATGCGTAATAGCCTGCTTCGCCTTTTGTAAACATACGTACATCAGATGAATTGATGATGCTTCTTTCGAGCTTGTTACCCCGGTTCTTAACGGCTTTCCCCCCTTTCCAGGTCCAGTCTTTTTCTGTTTCGCCTTCGATCCGGAGCAATGCATAATCTGACTTATTGATATACATCTTACCTGTGCTAGACTTCATCGATTTATGACCAGAGTATTTTTCTTTGAGATTAGTGCAACGATACTCGATGACATAGACTTGCTTGCCTTCGAAGTGTTCAACTCCCACCAAATCATATTCGAATCCTTCCATGCCTATTTCTGAAAACGGACCGTCTTTGGACAGCAGGGGGGAATGTGACCATGAGACAAATATTCTTCTCAGTTCTTCTAAATGTAATGTGTCAGTCTGTTCTGACTGAGTTGTTACTCTAGCTTGATCGAGTTTAGCATATCTCTTGCTGGCCGCCTTGCGCCAACCATGTTTTTTATATCCTTCAGAATCATAAAATTTGAGCAGCGATTCTGATTGATAGCTCAACGAATCATTCTGATCATAAATAGAATGTCTATAGAACAAATCAGAACCAAAAGCTTCTTGGATATAATTGTCTTTGATCCTTTTTATGGCTGCCTCGACTATCTTTTCTGCGGAAAAGCTCTTTGCTTTGATTTCTATCTCAGGAAGTGAATAACTGATCGGCGTCAACTGAATCGTTTGACTCAGAATCCCACCGTTGACTATGATTGTATCGGTCTTGTATCCGATAGCTGAGATGATGAGTTCTGATTCTGACGTGGAGTTTTTAATATTGAATAAGCCGTTTTCATTGCTGATGATCCCATTTCCTTGATGTAGTATGTTAGCATAAGGTAATGGCACTTGTGTGTTAGCGTCCACAAGTTGGATAATAGGATCGACTTTTTTGCGTAGTGCAGTAAAGGGGTATTGGTTTAGGTCACCTTGAATGGAAACATGCCCTTCGAGTTGATTGAGGATCAGTTCTCCAGTGATTGTGACGGACCATCCTGACACTTCAGATGTTGCTTTAAATGAACGCTCGTCTGCGTAAAGAATGTTTACAGTTGAAGATTCTTTAGACGATATAATTTCTGCGATGTAATTTTCTTGGTCTCTGTCGATGATGAGCTCGCCTTTATAATCTCCGCCTGGTGTATTGTTGAGTTCATAATTCCAAGTTCCTAAGATTGATTGTGCCGTTAAAAAGAATGGAAGTATAGCAACAGATAATAGTGAGAGGCTTTTCATACAATAGCTGGATATTTTATCGCTTATAGTCCAAAATGAATTGGGCTATACGAACAGAATAAGAGATGCCATTATTGTATGAGACAAAATTGTGCAGCGTCTACTAATCTCGGAGAGTCGAGTACTTGAGCGATTGATCTTGTAGAGTCGAGTATGACAGTGGTTGAAAGTCGAGAACGGCGAAAGGCGACAGAGACTCTGTCAAACTGATTGCTACGCTGACTGAAGATATCTCCGAGTCCCGCCCGCCTATTCGCTCATCAGCTCTGGTGCAGACTTTTTCTCGCCAAGACGCTAAGACGCCAAGCTTTTATCTATTTCTATATCACCCCTTCAGGGTTGGCATTCTTCATTTAGACAACCCTATAGTACTGTCATCCCTTCAGGATTGTTCAACAGCCACACTGCCACTAGGTGAAATAAGCCTGAAGGGGTGACACTATAATAGGATGATATTATCATCATCGGAAAACCCCGACGGGGTGACATTATATATTCTGGAAACGCATGCCCATCTGAGTGCCTTGGGAGCGTATCAATGGTTTGGTTAACGATCCCTTTTATAGAACATTTTATGGCGGTGAATAATAATGGCGGATTCGTTTTTGGTTTGCCACTTACCTGTTTTCTCTAATGCACGTTCGACGCCATCGG
>CAZJTO010000400.1:0-2447 GCA_964548935.1 uncultured Saprospiraceae bacterium | reverse complement strand
TTTAATCATAACAAATATAATTAATTATAATATGTAATCAACTGATTTAACTCTATAATCGACTGTTGCGACCTTTTCATCGTGTGATTGACAAGTTTGGTCCGATTACTCGGAGTGCATAAAATGATTTGTATAACTTATATCCTCAATACGAATGATTATGTATAGCTACCAATTACAATTCGCTTTTATATCTTTTCTCTTGTTCAGTTTTGTGATCTCTGCTCAAGAAGAAAGTATCATCAATAACGTTCCTGCTGATTCTCTTGATTATAGCTTAATCAATATCATTGATGCTCACACACAATCTTTTGCTGACTCGACACAGCTAGCCATAGCCCTCTTAAAAGGAAATCAGCTCCACTATATCGGAGTCGAAAAAATAGACGGTGTTCTTACGCCTATCGACAATCAGGATAGAGTATTTGAGATCGGATCGATCAGCAAGGTATTTACGTCTACCATGCTGGGTCAGATGGTAGGAGAAGAGGTACTCAGTCTTGATGCTCGAGCTGGGCAGATCTTAGGCCTCAGTGATCTGGACGATTACGGTGTGACGCTACAACATCTGGCTAATCATACATCTGGATTGATCGGCCTTCCGACTAATATTGACCTGATAAGTGACCCTGCTAACCCATACAAGGCGTACCATAGTGATTTGCTGATAGCGTACTTAACTGAAGACATTGACTTGTTGACACTTCCAGGCGAGAGTTACGCTTATTCGAATCTGGGTGCAGGTCTATTAGGCCATATCTTGACGGTTAAGGCTGGTCAGTCATACGAAGAGTTACTACAAGAAAACATTTGTATGCCTAATGGACTCAATAGTACCACTAGTAGGAGAGCGGCGGTAGGAGCTGATCGATTAGTACAGGGTAGGCAGCCCAATGGCGATATAGCGTCCAACTGGGATTTTGACGTATTAGTCGGTGCAGGAGGTATATTATCAACAGTTGAAGATTTAATCAAATTTACCCGATCTCAGATTCAACTGGATCATACGCCGATCACTCATAACACGACCTTTGAACTCAACGAAAATACGGAGGTTGGTCTAGGTTGGCACATTATAAAACCTCAAAGTGGTGGGCGCTGGTTATGGCACAATGGAGGAACAGGAGGTTACACCACATCCATGACAATCGATAAGGAGTACAAGACATCGGTCGTTATATTATCCAATGTCTCTGCATTCCATAGCAGTATGGGCAGTATAGATCAACTAAACTTTACACTATTGAAAGAGCTCAACAAGTAGCTCGGGACTAACTTACTCTTCAGTAGCTGGACGTTGTTCTATGATTCCTCCGCTTATTTTTTCGCCATTTTCATAGATATACTCCAGTGTCATATTACCCTCTTCGTCAAAAAACTGAAGCTTACCATGTTGTTTGCCATTTTTAAATGACCCCTTTTTCTGAATTTTTGCTTGTTTAGTATATACTGCAAAAGGGCCATCTACAACACCATCTTTATAGCTGGTTTCGTCAGTAGGCCTGCCAAACTGATAATTAGCTTGTATGCCGTGTAAAGCATCATTTTTAAATCCTTGAAGTTTTTCAATCTGACCTCTATCATTTAGCTCGATGGTCACGCCATTTTTAACACCGTTGACGTAATTAGTGATCGTCTTAACCTTATTGTTATCTGGATGAAACGTTACCCACGATCCATTTCGCACTCCATCAATCACTGAGCCTTGAGCAAGATAAAATCCATTCTCAGATTTATAACTTACTAACTCGGCTCCGCCACCGATTGACTCGGTATCATAGCCTTTGAGATCATAAGTGGGCCCTACAACATTACTTCCGCCACATGACAGTAGTGTTGCAATCAACAAAAAGAATAATATTTGCTTCATTTGGATGAGTAATTTGATATTGCTCGTAAAATTAATGAATCCAAACAGCCAGATAAAGGCGGTTTAAATTTTTTTACCTTATGAAGGCCTCTTTAACGAATAAAGAAGTTGCAAGACAATTTAATCTGTTGGGTAAACTCCTCGAACTTCATGGAGAAAACCCCTTTAAGACTCGATCTTATTCTTCGGCTTATGTCAACATCCGCAAGTTATCTGTTCCGGTAGTAGAGCAGAGCAGAGAGGAATTACTCGAGATACAGGGTATCGGTAAGGCCATAGCTGATAAAATCATTGAATTGCGTGAGACTGGCGAGATCAACACGTTATCACGATATATCCAAAATACACCTCCTGGCGTGGTTCAAATGTTACAAATGAAAGGTTTCGGCCCAAAGAAAATACGCGTCATCTGGGAGCAGATGGGGATCGAGACTCCGGGAGAATTGTTGTATGCCTGTGAGGAAAACAGACTTATAGATTTAAAGGGTTTTGGCGCAAAAACTCAACAGAACCTAAAGGAACAGCTCGAGTATTTCTTAGCTAGCCAAGGTAAGTACCTGATGGGGCATATAGAAGA